>NZ_JAAEJV010000008.1 GCF_015356785.1 Candidatus Neptunochlamydia vexilliferae
TGCTATCTTTGCCATTATCGCCTCCTATTGTGTGTGTGTGCGATGTTAGTAGTAGTCCCCCTATTTTATAGGGGGACGTTTTTTTTGACACTATTGGGGGTCAAAATTTTGAAAATTTCTGAGTCTCAAAAACTCTTCTCTGGAAAGAAAATCCGAAATCAAGGAAAATTTGGGGGAAAGTTATTTGGAAAATAGATTTTTTCTCTATGAGAATTTAACAGCGAGAAATCCTCGAGCAGACCAACTTCATTGGTGAGATTTTTTTTAGTCTGCTAAATTTTAATGACTAACAAAAAAATCTAGCAGCCGCTACGCCGTAGACATTGATGCCCCAGCCTTTGTTACCAACGGAGAGGCCATTGGCAGCAAACCCACCAATAACCACAGGCCACTTATTATTTTCTATTTTTTCCTGGCATCGGGTATAAATCCCAGGCATAGAATCATTACTATAGAGTCAATTGCTTGGGATAATATCTTTTCTAATAAAACCTTCTTGATGCCGCTATACCAGTGCCTATATAGAACCAATCATCATGACGAAAGACAAGACCTGAAGAAGAAAAGTCACCAACGGTTACAGGATCTACTTTATGAAGTCCAAAACGATTATCAACCTTATCCCGACAGCGAGTATAATTCGTATATAGTCTTTTCCCTGAGCGGCAGTATTCCATTAGAATCGTGACGGCTAATTCGATCGCTTTAGGAGGAATATATGGAGTTCGACTTCTTTGGGTTAACTCTTTAAATATTTCACTTTGAGATGAATAGTTTTTTTTATGGCTATTAGGAATAACATCACGACTCACTAAAACCCAGTAGGAATAAGGAACCTTTTGGTCTCCTAAACCCTTTTTTATATAGGTAGGATAATTTTGATATTTTGAAGTATTGTCACCTACCAATGGTTTTTGAATGATTGTTTCCAGTGTATTGATTGTCAAAGGACTTCCATTTATAGTCTGAGGGATGAGCGTAAGAAGATGTGTCTCTTTGACTATTTTATCATTCCATATAGGACAAGGACTATTTAAAATTTCTTCGATATTGTAAGGCAAAGAAGGCGCATCTCCGACAAAACCAAAGTACTTCCTCCATTCTTTGACTCCAAAAGCAATTTTCGGTGTTGGAACTATTACTCTAGAAGAAGCTAAAGCAATAGAAAGAGAGCTAGTGCTGGAAGAGGATGAGCAGCTTGGGAAGAAGCCATTTTTTATATGCTTAACTTGCCTCCTATTTTTTTGAAGCTTTTTATAAATAGTTTTTTCATATTCTATAGATATATCACTTCCTGCTAGATTGAGGCTTTTTAAAGTGCTATTCAATCTAAGAGCATCCATCAGTGGTTGTATTGCCTTTTTCGTAAGGCTTGTATGCCAAAGATCAAGTTGAGTTAGGCTCCGATTGTTTTTTAAAAGATCTGCAAGTACTTTTACTGATTTTAGATCAAGTGGAGCATAACTAAAATTGATTCGCTCTAGTTTAGACTCCTTAATTACTTTGATGATTTTTTGGTTACCTAAGTCTTGCATTCCCTTGCTCAACCTCTTAGCTCGTTTATTAGCAATGTTTTGCTGACAGTGTATCTTGTCTATTCCTGGTGTTTTGGATAGATCCATACTATCTAGCCAATAAAGATCAAGTTCCAAAAGCTTTAGATTAGAATTTTTATTAGCCTTAAAAACTTTTAAAAAATCAGACTTAATCCGAACAGAATTCAGTTGAGGACAACGGGCAATATGAAGCTCTCGCAAATGGGGAAGCTCGACAGGACCACTAAATAGAGTTCCGCCTGACTCAAAGGTTTCGAGATTTTTGGAACCGCTGAGATAGACCTCTTGGAGGTTGGGGGCTTTTTGAGCAAGGCTGTTGAGGTTTCTAAGTCCTGAACAGCGAAGGTCAAGGATTTTAAGCTGGGGATGAAGGAAGGGGTCAAGGGTTTGTTCGGTAAGGGCTTCGCAGTTAAGAAGGCGGAGGCTGGCAAGACTTCCTCTGGGGAAGATCTGTTTGAGGCTTTCAAGAAGGAGCTCTTGTCGGGGAAGATCTCCTGTCATGGCGGAGAAGTCGACTTCGATTCCTTGCTTTGTGGTGCGGGCAATTTTGGAAATGGGGTAGGCGAAAAGCTCTTGTTTGGCTTTGGTAATCGAAAAGGCTTTTTGGTTTTCGATTTCTTCGATTTTAGGGACTCTACCTAGGGAAGCACGCATCGCTTGGGGAGTGGTTTGGGATTTTTCTCGCCTTCTTCCAGTAGCTTGTTTAAGACGATCTTCGGGGTCTTGCGTGTTAGTGGTATAGGCTCTTTCAATGCGGGGACCAATGCTACTGGTACTGAAGTCGTTTGTTCGGAGGTTAATGAGAGAAGAAAGGAGCTTAAGGGCGGGGATTTGGGGATTTTTTTTCAGAACTTGTTGGAGGTGTTTGAATTGAGTATAGAGGGTGGCCATCTCTCCTTGGCGGAAGAGGAGAGTGGGGGTAAACTGATTTTCTTTATCTTCCTCATAGAGTCTTTTTCTCTCTTCTAGACTAAATAAGGAGAGGTACTCTTTTTCTTTTTTTTCAAGATCTTGAATCCAGCTTTTGAGGATGAAGTCGGGATCAAGCTGGGTGAAGGCTTTGGAAACTCTAGGATTGATCTGGAAGGTGGGGTTAAGGCAGAAGAGGATAGAGCAGAAGTGGACGGTAGTAGACCAGTTGGACCTAACAATGGGAGAAACAAAAGCAATGTCATTATCGATAGAGTAGAGTTTTTTATCTTTGAGGATATAGTTGACAGCACGTGCATCTCCAGGACGGAGTAGGAGGGTAGTAAGGAGCATCCAGCTGAAGTGGACATCATCTAGATCGAGCTTTTTCCTGAGAGCGGCTTTGAGGTTTTCTCCAGGGATGGTTTTAGAGATTAGGAGGGGGTAAGGGGGTCTCCCCTTAACTTCTAAGCGAGCAAGAAGAGTAGGAGGCGTTCCCTCTCCTGCAATGCGGGAGATGAGGTTGTAAGTCGCGTACTCCATGAGAGGGTGGCTTGGCTTTTGTTTGATGTGGAGATCGAGAGTGTTAGTTTTGAGGCGAGCAACGTTATGGAGACTTCCTGAATATTGTTTTTTGATGTTTCCTTGAGGGTCAAAGACCTGTGAACGAAACTCTTCTTTAAAGTAGGTTGTTGGTTGGTTGGGAAAAGTGATTTTTGCTGGAGAGGGATGGGTTTGGGTTAGGTACTGTAGTGAGGCCCAGAAAGCATGCTCTTCTCGGATCACTGACTGACGGGTTCCATCTCGATTGGGAATCAGAGCAAGCTTGTGGATGAGGGTAGTTTCAAAGTGGCTGTTTCTAGCCTGAATTTTTTTTTGATTGAATGAGCTTGATGTTGCTAAGAAAGAGGGATTGTCCACCCTAACGATCGAAGTTAAATTTTTGTTGTTACCAGAACTTAAAGCATCTAGGTAAGCAGCTCTTAGAGACTCTAATTGGGGCTTTTGGGAAAGCAAGCGATACCTTTTTTCATGCAAACCATTGGGCACGCCCATCTTTAGTAAATAATTGACATACTCCTGGAGCTGCGCCTTTCCTCTTGATTCCTCAACTAAAGCTCCTTCAAAGCTCAAATTAATCAACCGTGCCCGGTTAAACCGCTTTCTAAAGGAGGGCCTTGTTTTTTGAAGAAGAGTATAAAGAGGCTTGATAACGAGGTAATAGCTACAGGTCAAGGCTTGTTTTTCTTTAGATGTTAGAGTGATTGTATCGAGATTGGGGTCAAGGCTTGTGACTTCTTTTTGCTCCCCATAGTTCAGGTGGAGACGGACCCGAATCTGGTAGATTTCTTCGACTGTTTTTCTCAGAAGTGCGCTGCTTTCTGCGTGAAAAACCCCCTTTTTTTCGAGCTCCTTGATTACTTCTAAAGTATTTTTAGAGGGGCAGTCGAAGTAAAGGGCGAGGTCGCTGAGGAGGTGAAAAAGTGGTTGAACAAATTGTTCTTTAATATTAAGGATTGATGGGAAGCCTTCCGGCCATGCTTCTCTATAGTCTTTGAGTCTTTTTGTGAAAAGTTTCATCGCCCTTTTTTCCCGGATCATTTGGATATCTGGATTGGGATGAGCGTATGGTTTATTTAAAGTTTTTTGGATTTTTGTATGGAAATCTTTAAAGAGCAGATCGCTATTGCTAGATAGGGTAAGTGACTTGAGAAGGGTGTTTTGGAGGCTATTTGGTTCGTAATGGGTATCGTCTCCAGCGATATGTTGCGCCATAACATCCGGAGTTGCGATGAGTAACGATATATTATCTGGAGGGGTATCAAGATGAAAGCCCGAGGGATGTTTAAGACCTAGACTCGTGAAGACAGGGATACCGGTTGTGGTAGTCTCTCCTAAGCTGATGATAAGGAGCTCAAGGAGTTCAATGAACCGTTGAAAATAGGGGGTGTGCATTTTATGTTCGATAAGGATAAACCATTC
This sequence comes from Candidatus Neptunochlamydia vexilliferae, assembly GCF_015356785.1. NCBI lineage: Bacteria > Pseudomonadati > Chlamydiota > Chlamydiia > Parachlamydiales > Simkaniaceae > Candidatus Neptunichlamydia > Candidatus Neptunichlamydia vexilliferae. Next base: position 4,449 of record NZ_JAAEJV010000008.1, read on the forward strand.
GAGATCAGAATAGGGACACATCTCCTCTCTGGCCATCGATCCCATGGCCCGGAAATCATACTGGCAAGGAGGCTCACCTAAAATGAGGAAGACTTCTTGGAAAAAGTGTTTTTGGAACAGAGGAATGGAGGCAAGCGTCCCATTTTTGTGGTTTAAAAAATTGGTCCGCAAGTGATCAAAGTTGGAATGAACACCTTCCGACCAAATGGTTGGGGATTTAGACAGAACATATCCACTAAGCCCATTTTCGATCATGGTGGCACAGTGTCTAAAGCCACTCCTCCGCTCTTTATCAACGCGAAAGAGCTCATTTAGAACGCTACTTGCAGTTTCGTAGAGCTGTTCGATCAGTTGCTTTGGAAACCCTCGCTCCTTAAAAATATCGATCGCTTTGAGATCTTTTGCAAATCTATCTGGCGAAAGTTTGCTTTGTTCCAACCGTCCCCTGAAAAGATCTTGCTGTATTGCAAAGTTTAGGGGAAGCTGAGAAATTTTTTGGTGCAAGGCCTTAATCTCTTTACAGGAATGTTTCTTACTGATTTGGATCGCCTTAGCATAATAATGCATAGCAGTTGAGAAGTAAGGGTATCTCTCTTTTTTCCCCTTAGCAATGGCGAGCTGCTTATCTCCACAAACTTCTGCAAGTTTCATCTGACTTTCCCAAGGCTCAGAAGAGAGGGTAAATAGATCACCAAAGGTTGCTGTAAGCTTTGCAAATAGAGGCTCGCTTAGGTTAGGCGTAAGAAGAAAGATCCCTTTATATAGAGTGCTGATCTCCCTTTCTTTTATGTGGGATAGAATGGCAGTTCCTAAATAGTCAACCCCCTTTTCATATTTTTTTTCCTGAATGGCTTTCTCAATTCTGCTTAAAAGGGAGTTGGGGGAGGCACAAGAAGTTGAAGAGGATGAGCTGCTTGAGTAAAGGGGATCTGTATGGATCACTTCGACACCTATTCAATGAAATCTAAAAAAACTTCTTGAAGTTTAGTCAATTATGAATTGATTGTAAAGAGCTTTTTGCATAATGGCCTTAATAAAAGTCGAAGCTTTGCTGTTTTTGAAGAGTTTAGGGAATGGAATCAGAATTTTTGTTATCAGGTTTTAGTTTCTGCTCTCAAAATTTAACGCTAGGTTTGCAGGAATCTTTCCAAAAGCTTGCGATTTTTTTGCCTCAAAAATAGTGCCTGACTATTTACATTCGGCAAAAAAATCGCAAGTTTTAAGGAAACCTTCTCTGAATCCCTTAGCCCTGAATTTCGAGAGCAGAATCTAGAGAAAGGAGGTTACCCCCCCCACCTTAGAAAAAAGCTTAGCTGAGGGTTTTGATCTCTTCGCTCGAAAGTCCAGTATCTTCAGCGATCTCATCGATAGACCGGCCTCGTTTGAGCATCTTCTGGGCAATTTCTAGCTTTTCTTTTTGCCGTCCTTTTTCGAGCCCTTCCTCAACGCCTTTTTCACGTTCCTTTCTTCTGGCATCATATTCATCAGTCAAGGCCATATTTGCCTGAATGTATGCCTCTCTTTCAGCCTTGCTCCAATTGTACTCTTCCATCGAATGGTAAGCTTCTATCAGCTCTTTTTCTTGGACTTTAGAAGGAACTTCGTTCGTTTTTCCCCAGTTTTTAAAGAAGTACAACCATTTATCTTGGACCGTTTCTAACTCCTCTTCTTCTTTCTTGAATTTAGAAAGTTCAATGAAAACGTAAGACATATCTTCTCGGTTATGCTCTAATGTGTCTGTATCAAGGGTTTTATGATAGGAAATCACCTTTTCTTTTTCAGGAAATAGAACATGGTTTGCAATGGCAAGCAGGATAACAGGTTTTAGCTCAACGTACTCAGCTCCTTCAGGGAACTGAGAAACGTAACTATGAGCAAGATAAAACTGGGTCCGCTTGATAAATCCAGGGACACTCTTATTTTGCATTTCAACAATGTATTGAATATTTCGCTCATCTGTGCACTTGATATCAAGAACGCTTTTTTTCGTTTCTTTGATGAGAGGTGCTTGATCCTTTGGAAGAAGAGTGACTTCTTTGATTTTTCGATCCCCTTCTAGAGATAGAGCGGAATTTAAAAAGCTAATAAGCAAAGGTTTATGTTTTTCTGTTCCAAAAAGCTTTTTAAAAGAAACGTCATTTGTTGGGTTTAAATACCGGCTCATTTTTATTTCTCCTCTGTCTGGCTAAGAGATTCAATTGTTTCTTCCATAACTTCCCCAATCGAGCAGCCCCTTCCCTATAGCCTCCCTGGTAGGCAGCTTCAACCCTTAAGTTTTCTTATGAGTCTCTTCATCTTCGCCTCTGCTCGAATGTGAGCATGCATACCATAACAATTTGTATCTCTTTTTCTGATCTTGCTTTACATTTGTTTAAATCCATTTTAAGGGATTTTACAAGATTTTGCAAACATTCATTTTAATAAAAAAATAGATGAGAAGTGGAGTAAGAGGTATCCTGTAGCTTTGGTGCCTTGGATGAGCTACTGGGAGACTTTAAAAACATTTTTTTTAATTCCCAAAAGAAATAAAAAGATTGATTTATACGACAAATGCTATAAAATGCGCTCTAAGGACATATTGAAGTTAGAAGCTGGAAAGAATCACCCTCATATTTTGAGGTGGCATCTAGATGGCGTTTACACAGTTTAATTTACAGTCTCATGAACACCCCTATTTCAGGAATTTTTATTCTCTCATACCTCTGGAAGCATCTAAGACCTTATAGATGGCAGCTTCTGTTGATCCTTCAAGCCCCTTTGATCGCTTCTTGTTTCGTCCCCATTACCCAGTATGCGACAAAGATGACCTTGGACCGACTCGTCGAATGGGAAACCTTTATGATTTCCGACCTCACAGTACCCATTCTCCTTTTTGTCATGGGGCAGGTGATTGCAGAAAGCTCTTGGGCCCTCTCAAATTGGGTTAACTTCCGCTCGATCGTGTCGATCAAGCGCGACCTAACCCACCAGGTCTACTCGTATGTTTTAGACCTTGCTTACCGATTTTTCCAAGAGAGCTTTTCAGGAACAATCTCTGCAAAAATCGAAAACATTCAAACAATTAGCAATAAGGTCTTTGAAAATATCAAGTTCAATATTATCAATCGGGTGACCGTTCTCCTTTCAACGGTTTTCCTATTTTTGATCGTTTCAAAGGTCTTCCTTTTTTTACTCCTTGCATTCTATGCAATTTTCTTCCCAACGGTTTACTGTTTATCGAGAAAACTCCACGGTTTTAGTGAGGACTACACCTCTAAAAAACAAAAAACATCGGGTCTTATTGTCGACTCCATCGGTAATATTTTTAGTGTGTTCCTTTTTTCCAACCGAAAGAAAGAAAAGCTCCAGATAAAAAAGGGGCTTGAAACCGTCCTTATCTCTGAAAAAAAGATGCTCAGGTATGAGTGGCTGCTCCAACTGCTAATCGGGGGGATCTACCTTTCGATGTCTATAGGGGTCCTGTTTCTCCTCATCTACATGCGGCAGCAGGGAAAAATCACTGTTGGAGACTTTGCCCTCATCCTAGGCGCTCTATTTCATATGTTAGAGGTTTCTTATAGCTTAGTGACTAACATTACAGACCTTGTCAAAGATTGGGGAGAACTTAAAGAGTCCTTTAGCCTGTTTAAAGGAAAACTTACAAATAGCAGCGAGGCTTCTTTGAAACCTCTAGTGATTAAAAGTCCTTCCATCACACTCTCCCATGTCACATTTGGCTACTCAAAAGAGGATCAGATCTTATCAGACCTCTCGCTTGACCTCAAGCCAGGAGAAAAGGTTGGCCTTGTGGGCCATTCAGGGGCAGGAAAGTCAACATTGATCCATCTCTTACTCCGCTACTTCACCCCTGAAAAAGGGAGCATTCTCATCGACTCTCAAAATATCAATGAGGTTTCAGAAACATCCTTAAGGGAAAGCATTTCGGTTGTCCCTCAAGAAACCCTACTCTTTCATAGAAGCATCAAAGAAAATATTGCTTACAGTAAACCTGGAGCTTCCCATGATGAAATCATTCAAGCAGCCAAAAGGGCCAATATCTACCGGTTTATCGAAACCCTTCCAGAGGGGTTCGAGACTTTAGTAGGAGAAAGAGGGATCAAGCTTTCAGGAGGGCAAAGGCAACGGATTGCTATTGCCCGTGCATTCCTTAAAAAGGCCCCTATTCTGATTTTGGATGAGGCTACCTCACAGTTAGATAGTCGCGTAGAAAGGGAAATCCAAGAGAGCTTAGAGGAGCTGGTGCAAGAGAAAACTGTCATAGCGATCGCCCACCGCTTATCGACACTCAAGCAAATGGACCGGATCCTTTTCCTCGAAAAAGGAAGGATTCTTGAAGAAGGAACTCACGATACACTGATTCAAAACCCTGAAGGAGCTTACCATAACCTTTGGAACCTTCAAAACATGCCTCTTCTCAACGCTTAAAAAAACCACCTACGAAAACAGCTTTTGATAGGCGAGCTTGCCTAAAGAGGGGGAGCAAAACAGAGGGACCTTCTCAGGGCGGCGTAGCGCCCCATGCCAGAAAAAATCCTTAAAAAACCGGAGCCAGGTTCGAGGTCCCGAGCGATAAAAGAAGAGAAATTGTTCTCGACGGTTAAGCTCTTTTCCATACCAGCAGTTCATAGAAATCGAAGCATCTGGCGCATAGATATGGTGGAACCACCCTTTAGGGATGAATAGGTATTCCCCAGGACCGATTTCCCCTTTCCATATGTCCACCTTCCGAAACTTGGGAAATTTTTCAAAGTCTGGACTCACCGGATTTACCTGGGTCTTTGTAAAATTTTGGGGCAATGGGTAGAGATGTTTCGCCGCTTCGGGGGGAGCCAAAAAAACCTTTTTCTTCCCATCAATCTGGATGAGAAAATTATCATTGTAGTCATAGTGAAGGCCAGATTGAGTGTTCTTCCCGATCCATAGGTAGGTATAAATGGGGTCTTTAGGGGCCTCTTTAGGAAGCAGAGGTGAAAGATCGTAGTCGTCGGATAAACCTTCAAATGCCGTCATCTCTTGTTGAGCAAGGTAGCACCGATCGGTGGAAGACATAAAGTCAACCGCTTCTTTTAAGGTCATCTCCTTTGCATGCCCCTCGGAACCATGGAGGTAGGGAGAGAGTTGGTCTGGCAAATTATAGTTTAAGGTAACTTTGAGATCTCCAAAAGCCTCTTTAAAAAAGTTGGGGGACCATTTCTTAATAGCAGGCCAACTGTCAAGTCCTTCAGTGATAATGCAAGGGGCTTTTCGTCCTTCTGGGAACTGCTTTAAACGCTCAATTTTCATGCGATAGGTTGGGGCTTTGTCATTGCGGAGACCATCACTCTACGCCCTCTATAGGGCATTCTTCCATGGGAGACCAAACGGTTATCTAGTACAAAAAACTCCCCATCTTTTAAAGGGAGCACCGCAGTATTTTTCCAAAAGGCTAACCCCATCTGGAAGCGGTCCCAGGCGGTGATTTTTTCCCCATTTTCTAAGTGGCAGTCATGCATTTTAAGGGGGTCACTCCCCTTCTTTAAAAAGGTGATAAAATCTTTTGAAAGAGAACTTCCAATCAAACTCAAAGAGCGGAGGCGATTTTTTATCCCTCCAAGCATCTTGTAAGCCATCCAGATATCGACACACTTATTATAGAAAACCGACTGATGAAGTGTATTGAACCAGACATCTTCTTCACCATTTAAAGTAAGGGTGGCCGGAACGGTAAATAAAAAACGGGTCATATCATAAGAGATTCGCTTAACCGTGTGGGCTCCTTCTCCTTTGGCAAATGCCTCGATTAACTCGATGTTTTTCGGGATAAGGCTATTGGCAAGAAAGAGCTTATCTTCAAGGACAAGCATACTCTTGAGTTTCTGTAAGCGATATTTTTTCTGAACCTCTTGTGGAAGGGATTGATACACCTTTCGACAGTCAGCAACTAAGCTTTCCCCACCCCAGGGTGCAGAGGTCAAGGAGCAGAACATGATTTTAGGAGGAACCTTTGAGACAAACGAGTCCTCGTTATGCATCGACAAAGGCATCGGAACATCTTTAAGATCTGGACTTGCAACATCGGACACAAACCGTGTTCTTTTTGTCCCAACAGCACCATCAAAAACATGTTTGTCGGTCAGATTCTCATCGATTGCAAGAGCGACTTTTTCAAAATCGCTCCCTTTCTTGATAGAAAATCCCTTAAAGAGAACCCCACCATACTTTCCGATTTGCTCTTCTAAAAAAGGGCGATGATCAAGAGCCCAGTCTCTTAGAAAATCGGGAGAGCAATTTTCTTTTGGCGAGACTTCGATAAGAAAATGTTTATCTGACTTTTCAATCTTGACTTTTTCCATGGGACCATATTAATCTCTTGAAAAATCGTTTGTCAAGAAAAACTTTCCCCTTAGAGGTTTCAGTGGAGCCAAGAAATTGTAGACTAAAAAGTGGGGAAACTCATATCTGGTACCTGTCTCCTTCTGAGGTCGAGATCAAGACCCACTTTTTGTCTTCCGATGAAATTGAAAGAGGGAAGGCATTTCGTTTTGATAGGCATAGAAAGACATTTTGGGCGTACCGTATCCTTTTAAGAAAAGTGCTATCTCTATATACGGGAGTGCCCCCGGAAGAGCTTTTATTCAATTATACCCCTTTTGGAAAGCCCTACATTGATCATGAATTCCCCTTGTGGTTTAACCTTTCCCATACAGAGCCTTTAGCCGCTTTAGCCATCACAGGTGATTGTCCTGTCGGCATAGACATCGAAAAAGTGGGCCCAATCGAAGACTTAGAGGGTCTTGTTGATCAGTTTTTTTCACCTCAAGAATTTCGAGAGTTTAAGAGCCTTAATAAAAAAGAACAAACCGATGCTTTTTATTTTCTTTGGACATGTAAAGAGTCCTATGTGAAAGGAATTGGAGAAGGGCTTTTCCACTCTTTGGACCGGTTTTCCGTTCCCTTGATCCCTTACTTGAAAAGTCCCGAGCAAAGGGGGGCTATTACCGGAACACAGTGGTTTTTCCATAGCACTACCCTCTCCTTTAAGGGAGAAAAATATGTCATATCTTGCTCTTTTAAAAACCCTAAGATGCTCGTTCAAACAAATTTTTTTGCTGAAAAACATCTTTTAGAGTAAGCTCTTTAGAAAAGGAGCTAGCCCAATGAGCCAAGCAGTAAAAATCACAGAGTCTCCAGACCACTTTTTATTACAAATCGAGCCTCTACAAGATACCTCTACAAGTCATTTAAAACAGTGGTTAAAAGAATCTCACTCTTTCATTCAGGAAAAAATGATCGAATATGGAGGGATCTACTTTAAGGGTTTCGATGTTGAAACCGCCCAGGATTTTGAAGATATCGCGATTGAAATCGACCCTCATCTGTGTGACCGTCATCCATTTAATTGTAGCACACGCACCTGGCATACAAAGTATACCTGCGAGGTTGCAAACCCCAACATTAAAAAATCTCTAATCCCTAAGGGGATGCATAATGAAGATGCCTATGTTGGAAAGATTCCAAAGACCATTTTTTTTCACCCTTTAGAGCCTTCTAAAGAAGGAGGAGAAACCCTTGTTGCGGATTGTCGCAAAATCTACCGACTCCTACCAGAAAAACTGAAAAAAAAGCTTAGGGGAAAAGCCATGCGAAATGACCTTGTGATGCATGACGAGGCTCTTCTTGTAAATGGAAGGATTCCCAAAAGCATGGAAGCTATTGAGCAATTGGGAGCTTCCCACAACTCAAAAGAGACCGTCCGAATATCGGATAATTTAACCCGGTTTCGCTTTGAAATTCCTGCCGTTATTAACTGTGAGGGGTGTCCTGACCCTGTTTGGTTCAATCTCATCTATATCGCCCCAACCCTTAGCTATAACACCTACATCGATACTTGGTTTGCTTATAGTCACTTAGGTGGATGTCTCAATAAGCTCCGAGCAATCCGGATCATTTTTTCCACCCTTTATAAGGATATCAAGTTCTGGGTCAAAAGTCTCTTTAATCGGAACCCTGAAGACCCCAATTATCTTTCTGAAGTGGGTCACTACTCTCTAACCGATGGGACAAAAATCTCATTTTGGGAACGGGTTCAGATTAACCTTGCTATTTGGAAGAGCGCTGCGGTGGTTCCCCTAAAAAAGGGAGAGATCGTTGCCTTAGACAATCGCCTCACCTCTCATGGAAGGATGCCTTTTAAAGGAAGGCGGGTTTTCTTGGCAGCGCTTGGATCCCTTATGGATGTATCGCCCGCTTAGGATCCTTCAAGATCCATGGGGTGAAAAGGGGCCCCAATACTTCTCCAGTCAAGTGCAATACTTTGAAAAGCATCTAGAAGTGCATCGATGTGCTCTGGCTTGTTACTCGATGTAATCGTGAGGCGAAGAGCCTCTTTTCCTCGGGGCATCGTCGGGTAAGGGCAAGAGGTTAGGAAAATCCCTTTGTTGTAGAGTTTTCTTGAAGCCTCAAGGAGGCGGTCGGTCTCTCCAACCCAAACCGAAATAATCGGAAATAGGGTCTTAGTCATTACATAAAAGCCCATCTGCCGCAGCCCTTCGACAAGGGTGTGGGTCATCTGAAAAACTTTAAGTCGCCTTTCTTCACCCACCTTAGGAAGGAGGTCGAGAGCAGCGTTTAGGATGCCAAGAGCAAAGGGAGTGGAGGGATGGGTATAGTCTAAAGGTTTGGCATATGCCATTAGAAACTCTTTCATCTTGGGGGTTACCAAAGCAAAAGCTGAGGCTGCAGCAAGTCCTTTTGCTGTTCCGGCAACATAGAGAATCGGATCATCTTTCTGGCAACCATAATGATTAATCACCCCATTTCCTCTAAACCCATAGGGCATCTGGGGGGTAGGGTTTTCACCAATAAATCCAAAGCCATGGGCATCATCGATATAAAGGAGGGCATTGTGCTTTCGAATAATGGGAAGGAGCTTGGGGAGGTTGGCATAATCCCCTGTCATACTGTAAACCCCATCGACACAGACCATTTTTCTAGGAGCACTTCGATGCTCTTCAAGAATATTTTTCAAAGAGTCAAAGTCCTCATTTTCATAGCTTTTTAAAAGAGCTCCCTTATCTCTAGCCACTTGAGAGGCTTGATACATCGTCGCATGAGCTGCTTTATCCAAGATAATCAGGTCTCCATGCCGCATAAGAGCGGGGATAATTCCGATACTTGCTAATGTCGTATTTGGAAATAAAAGAGCCTCCTCCCCTCCCATAAAGTGAGCGAGTTTTTCCTCTAAGTTCGAAAAAAGGGTGTGGTAACCCATAAGTCGTGCGCGACTCGTATGAATTCCAAACTCTCTGGCTGCCTTCACTCCTTCAGCAAGAAGGGCCTCTTGGTCTTGGTCAAAACCTATATAATTACAGGAGGCAAAATCAAGGAGCTTTTTTCCTTTGGAATCGATGAGCTCTCTTCCATCCACCGAATGGATAACAACATTGTATTGGTGGCTTTCCCTGAGGGTTGCAAGGAGAGGATCTCTTTGCCCTTCGCCAATCGTAGAGATAAATCGATCTTGCATCGTTGATCCTTCGTGAAAAAATATATGAATCTACATTAGAATGATTTTAATTATTTGACAACGTTTAAGGAGACTTTATGAGGTACCTATTGCATGATCTATTTATAGAAACCGTCATGAGAACCCCTGAAGCAATCGCCCTTGTTGAAGAATCTGGGAAAAGCTACTCCTACAAAGCGCTTAATCTCTTATCCAATCAATGCGGCCACTTGATTGAAAAAGAAAAAAAAGAGATGTGGAATAAACCTTATGTGGGCATTTTAGCAACCCCTCACCCTTTGAGTATTGCAGCGATTCTAGGAGCGTTAAAAGTGGGGTGCGCCTATGTCCCTCTAGATGAAAAGTCTCCATCAAGCCGTTTGCAAATGATTATTGAAAATACAGGCCTTGACCTCGTATTTGCCGATTCCCCCTTTTTTGAAAAACACCGCAAGCTCTTTCAAGATAACCCTTCGTTAAAGGTGATTCTTTTAGATGGGGAAGAAATTTTAAACAACTCTTCAAAAGAAGTGGAAGGAAAAAACCAGGTCTCCGATGATCTGGCCTATATTTTGCATAGCTCGGGATCAACCGGTGTCCCTAAGGGGATTATGCTTACTCATCGAAATGGGCGGACATTCATCGACTGGATGAAAAAAGAATTTAAACTGACAAAAGATGATGTCATGATTTCTCGCGCTCCCTTCAAATTTGATCTTTCAACCTTTGACCTTTTTGATACCTTCGCCGCTGGGGCTAAACTGGTCCTATTTGATTGGCATAAAAAAAGGAACAGGGAGGAAAAACACCAAGACTATGTTGGTCTGATGGAAAGAGAGAAAGTCTCCCTTTTATACACCACCCCTTCCACCTTAATCACCTTGATGAACCACGGTGGGCTAAACCAGAGGAGAAGCGCTTTAAGGCAGATCATGTATGCTGGTGAGCCATTTCCTACTCCCCTTTTGAGACGTTTCCAAAACCTCTTACCTCAGGTTAAAATCAGCAATATTTATGGTCCAACAGAAACCAACATCATCACCTACTACCATATCGATCAGATCCCTGAAGATGATACCCCTATCCCCTTGGGTCATGTCGTCGATGATACCGAAATTATTGTTGTTCGGGAGGATAGAAGTGGGATTTGCGCTCCCAATGAGCTTGGAGAACTCTGGTGCCGAGGGGGAACAGTCACTTTAGGCTATCTTGGACTCAAGGATAAAACAGAGGAAAACCTCATCACTAGCCCCTTTCATCCCTACCCCTCAACCTTTTGGAGGACAGGAGACTTTGGATTCAGAGATACAGAGGGGCTCCTACACTACCGAGGAAGAAGGGATCATATGGTCAAGGTCAAGGGGTACCGGATCGAGCTTGGGGAAATCGAAGCAGCATTGGCAAAAATCGATGAGCTCGACCTATTTTGTGTGGTCCCTATAAAGGATGAAAAGTATGGGAACAAGCTCTATTGCCTCTACTCCCTTGCTCCAAGCAAAACAATCGGTAAGAAAGAGATTGCTGATTTTTTAGGAAAGCATCTTCCCGAATATATGATCCCTTGGAAATTTATTGAGAAAAAAACGTTGCCAAAAACCTCAAGTGAAAAGGTTGACAGGATACGGTTAATGGAAGAACTCAAAGAAAGTTCCTTAATTGGTCCATAGAGCCATCAAGCATCTCGAAAGAGCGCTCTCCGAATTCCTCTTTTACCTTCTTTGCAAAGGCTACAATATCTCCAGTAACCACATAATAAACAACCCTCTTAGAGTCGGTCGAATATGGAGAAAAAGAGAGGGGTATAAAGGCAAATCCGGACGTGTTGGAAGTCCCATAAAGGTGATTTTCTCCAAATTCTTGGTATTTTTTTAAATCCTCTTCATGGATGTAGTCAAACGAGGAAAAAACCTCTTCTTTATTTAGTAAACCAAGGTGATCCAAAAGACGTGCAACAGGAAGGCTTCCCAGCCAGCGAGCATTAAATTCAAGAATGTAGATCTCGCTTCCGTTTGATAGAGAATCGAAACCAACAAGGGTCCCTTTCTCCTTTGCATATCCCTCTTTTTGAAGAGCCCGGGTTGCTGCTAAAAGCGCCTTTTCCTCTTTTGAGGTTAGCTCAGCTGTCTTCTTAAAAAGGTTCCCATACCAAGAGCTTCCTGCGGTCAACTGGATAGAGGGGTAGAGATATTCAACCCTTTCGGGATAAACGATAAAGATATGTTCCGTTTCCACAAAGCTTGAAGGAACTCCTCTTTGCGCTAAAACCTGGGGCTTAGTGTCATGATTGGAACGAATAAAAGCATCGAGCTCCTTGGCGGTTGCAATCCTCTTAACATTATATCCTCCTCCCAAGCCATTTGCCTTTAGGTAAACCGGCTGGTTGGGAAAACCTAAGGACTCTAATGCTTCTGAAGTCAGGTCATCAAAGGAAAGAAGTTTTGAAGGCGAAATGGGAAATTCATAGAGCTTTGAAAGCTCTAAAAGGGAGGTTTTTGCATTCACCTTTTTGCTAATCGTTAGCTCTTCTTCTATCGAAAAAGTTTCGTTTAACAAAAATGAGTAGCCAATGGTTGAGATCGTTGATATCCCTGTTTTTTTTGCTAACTCTTTTGCTAAAGGAGCAAAAGACTTGGAAGGGGCAAAGTGGATATTCTTTGTGACCTCTAATCCCAGTTTTTCATGGATAGAAAACTGCCACTCAAGAAGAGAAGGAGCCTGCTGAAAGGCGGTATCTAGGATGACATGGTCTTCCTTATTAGCTGTTGCGGCTGCTGCAAGGGTAAAGGCGGTATTGTTTTGGGCATACTCTCTATCGGAGGCTTTTGCTTCTTCTGACAAAGCCTCTTCAGGAGTAATGGCACTTGATTCATCAGAGTCAAGGGAGTAGATGACCGGCTCTCCTTGACTTCCTAATGTGGGGCCAACAAAGAGGACTTGATCGGTTGAAAGCTCTTTTTCCATAAAGATACAGGCGCGATAGTCACCACTTGCTTCCTTAATCCACCTTTGCTGCCTTCCAAATTCTTTAAAACCTAACCTTTTATACAAAGAAAGTGCAGGGCTTTCATCATAGACAAGAAGATGGAGAAATTCCATCTTAAACTGATCTCTAGCTAAAGAAAAAAGCGCGTGTAATAGCTGTGTTCCTAACCCTTGATTTCTCCATTTTTTGCCTATAATAATACCCAGTTCTGAATGATGAGCGGTCTTTGTATAAGGATCTGTAAATAGGGTTGCAATGCCACAGCAAATCCCTTCTTTTTCAATCGTTAAGCTTGATCCTTCCTTGATGTAACCCACCCAGTAATCGACAGCTTTTCCGATTTCTTCCTTGGTTTTTGCTAAAGGAAACCACTTTAGAGTTTCTTCATCATCTAACCATTGAAAGAGTTCGGTGCGATCTTTTTTTTGTGTTGGCCTGATTAGTAAATTAGGAGCTAGGATAGGTGTCATAACATTTTTTCATTGCAGATATTCTATATTTTAAAATAGTATGATCTTTTTTGGTAAGGAAAAAATGGAAAGCTCTACCTTTATTAGCCGTTTCTCTCGAATGCTTTCGGAAAAATCCCTAACGACTGCAGCCCCTTTTCTTGAAGAAGAGCATTGTCATCTTCACGCTATTTTAGACCGGTTCATCCCCTTCCCTTTTAAAGAGTTGGTTGTAGTAGGAGGAGGAAAAAAAATGTACCATGAAGTGGCCTCCAATTATTTAGTCGACTATTTAAACATCGATCCAGAAACAATAAGTATCAATCAACCAGGGACTTGCTGCATTTCTAAGCCGATAGAAGAGGTGGATCCTACCGTTGCCTCACAATTTCCCCGCATTCTTTGGATGCCTTTTAACGTGGTTGCCTATATCGATAAACCAAACTCTATCATTGATCGTTGGCTAAGACCTGGAGATGTCTGTTTAATCTCCGGATGGCAAAAAAATCAGGCTGCAGATAGTCTCCGCTCAAAGTACTTTCAATCTGTTGACCCTGGTGAAGCACTTCCCCCCTTTGACCCCCTTCCAAAGATCGTTCAACCCGAGAAAGCTCGAGCAACCAAAACTGTTGAGAGAATTAAAGGAGCCTATAATCAAATCTTAGCTATTTATACAACCCCCAAAAAAGGAACCCTATGAGTCAGATACAAGAAATTTTCGTTGATGATAATTTAAGCGATCGGAGAAAAACCATTGCTGATATCTGTGCAAAAAGCCCGATGTTCGATGTCGTTACCCGGAAGGTATCCAAAAGGACACTAGAAGATGAAAAGGGACACTACCTCGCTGATTTTGCAACACAGTCCTACCTAGGCTTTGATTTTGACCCTAGGGTCATCGAAGCAGCAGTTCAAGGAACAAGGGATTTTGGAACAGTCATCGCCTGGTGCCGTCTTGTCAGTACAGTCACCCTCTTAACCGAAGCAGAGAGAAAAACAGCCGAACTTGTAGGGAGTGAAGCCTGCAGCATTTTTGCTTCAACCACCTTGTTGAACCATGGGGTGATTCCCGCCCTTGCAGGGAAAGATGGGGTGATTTTCCTCGATAAATCGGCCCATGCAACGATGTATGAAGGGGCAAAAATAGCGCGAGACAGCGGAGCAACACTTGTAAGTTTTCCTACGGGGGATTTTGAGGCTTTAGAAAAGCTTCTTGTTGAATATCAACAAGTCAAGAAAAAACTCATTTTAACCGATGGGGTTTATAGTATGACGGGAGAGTATGCCGACCTCCCCAGCTTCGATGCACTCGCTAAAAAATATGATGCCCTTGTCTTTGTCGACGATGCCCATGGATTTGGGGTTGTTGGGGAAAACCCCTCCCCTGAACACCCCTATGGACACAAAGGGAATGGGTTGATCAAGCACTTTGGTCTTTCCTATGACAATATGGTCTATATCGGTTGCTTTTCAAAAGCCTATGGCACATTTGGAGCCTTCATCGCTTGTGATCAGAAGCTTCGAGATTTCCTTATTTCTCAAGCCACTCCCCACGATCTCGGTGGTGCAGGACCCGCCTCAGCCCTTGCCGCTCTCCTTGCTGGTTACCAAATCAATAAAACCGAAGGGCAAGCGCGAAGAAGGCAGATGTATGACCTTACAAAAAAAGCAGTCGACGGCCTTGAAGAGCTCGGCTATACCCTTGAAACACCTTCTGACTTTCCAATTCTCTCTGTTTTGTTAGGAAAGTCTGATGATATCATCGCTATCTCTAAACTCTTATACGAAAATCATATCTTGCTCACCCTTGCCCCTTACCCCATGGTAAAAAGGGGGAAAGAGTCGCTAAGAATCACTATTACAGCAACAAACACCGAAGAAGAGATCGATCAACTGCTTGTCGCTTTTAAAAAGCTTAAGAGCTTTTTAATTGAAAAGGGTTACCCATTTAAGGACCTTGTAGAGCAATGACCCCTCAAATTGGTCCTTTTTTTCCGACTAAAGACCGCCCTATCGTCTACTGCATGGTAGGGGATGAGCCACTGATGTTCGCCCCCTACGAAAAGCTTGCTGAGCGGGAAAGGGAACACCTTGAGATGATGGAATCCGATATCATCTCCTACTCGATGGCAACCATTCTCCTTTCTAAAGAAAACGATAGGGTTGTTCTCCAAGATAAACTTCTTACCTTTAAGGATTTTTTTACCGCCCACATCGCTCTCTATAAGAAGGCTGGAGTGGAGGTAACCTCTCAGCTCTATTTTACCAAAAGAGCCCAGCTCTATCCAAAAGCTTTAGAAATTGCAGATAAAGAGAGTCTCATCACCTCTGTCTGTTACTCTTATGAACTCAACCGGTTTTGTAAGATCAGCACCGAACTAGAGATCAGTAAGCAGCTTAATTCAAAAATTGCTCTTTGTGAGCGGGCGAAAAAAGAGGGGTTTTTAATCCCTAAAACAGAGGTTTTTTCGAAAAAAGCTCTTTTAGACAACATAGAAGAAGTCGTAAAAACCTTTAATACCAAGCCTTTCATGGTTAAAGCAGACGGTCTTGGCGGCGGTTTTAATGTTGCAACCATTCAAAATCCAGCCGATTTAAAAGCATTTATCACTCCTTTTAAAGAAGGGGAAAAGTTTATCCTCCAAGAGAGACTGGAGCATGAGCGATTCAACGAGCTTGCTGTTGACTTTGTTATAAGAGATGATGAAATTATCCTATATAACGCCCGTAAAAAGCTTGTCGACCACAGTCAGTGGTTTGGAAATGTCTATTACCCCAATATCCCCTTCTCACCTGCTCAGCTAAGTAACCTCAATAAGTGTCTTGAAGGTATCCGAAGTCTTGGCTACACCTCAAAGTGGGGAAATATCTGCTCCTTGGATGTGTTTCAAAACAAGGATGAACACTATATCACAGAAATCAATGGGCGGTGGAGTGGAGGATTTCCAATTGCCTTCCTATTAAAACGGATGGGACTTGAAAACCAAGGAAGGGTTGTCTCTTTTGTCGACTCCCTTTCTATTGATCAGCTAGAAGCCTATATTGATTTTTCAAAAAAAAATCTTGTCCACTCAAATGATTCACTTTTTCCGGGAGACTTTAAAGTGTTTCCTGTTGGATTTAACCCAAAAGTAGAGGAAGGAATGATTGCTATCTGGCTTTTAATTTTTGGAGATTTTGACCACTTCACCTCAGAGGTAAAGAAGACCTTTAAACTCCCCTCCTTTCAAAAAACCACCCTTATCCAAACCTTTTTAAAAAATAATGAAGGCTAACCCTCGGTTTACCGCAATTCTTCTCTTTTCCCTTGGGCTTCTCTTTTGCTCACTTGCTGATATCGTTGTAAAATGGGTTGGCTACAATATTCCCCTTCCCCAACTCATCTTTCTCCGTTTTACAATAGCCCTTCTTTTTCTCATGCCAATTGCATTAAAAAAACGAGTGCATCGCTCGAAAATCCTCCCCTTTCATCTGCTTAGGGCGCTTCTACTTATCACAGCAACCTTTTCCTGGTTTGCTGGAGTAAAAATGGTTCCGATTACCCAAGCTACAGTGATCGGGTTTTCCCTTCCCCTTTTTATTCAGCTTTTCTCCCCTCTTTTCTTAAAAGAGAAAGTCAGCAAAAAACGCTTTTTTATCACCCTTTTTGGGTTTATAGGTGTCATCATCGCAACCCGCCCAACCGATATCTCCCAAGAACCCTTAGTCTTATCTTTAGTTATTGCGACTATTTTTTATGCCCTTCTCGATACTTTAAACAAATTTTGTGCGGATAAAGAAGAGCCTTTTAACATGCTATTCTATTCCTCATTGTTTGGGTTTCTTTTCACCCTTCCCCTTGGAATTATTTACTGGACCCCGATTCCCATAACCGGTTGGCTTTTTAGTGGCACACTAGCCCTATTTTCCCTTCTCATCCTCCTCTGCACTTTCCACGCCTATATTCTGGAAGAGGTCTCTTTCCTGGCTCCTCTCCATTATATTGAACTCCTCTTTTCCACCTTTTTCTCTTGGGTCATTTTTTCTGAGATTCCCTCTTTATCAACCTATGCAGGAAGTGTGTTAATCCTCCTGAGTATCATCTTTCTAACAAGGCCAAAGAAACAAACCGCTCTAAGAAAAATATAGCCGTATGGTATACGGAAGAAAACCAAGGAGCACTATCGTGAATAAGTTTGAAGGGCTAAAAAAGCACACCGTCATCGTTGCCGACACCGGAGAGATCGATGAGATTAAGAAGTACAAACCGACCGACGCCACCACCAACCCTTCCCTAATTCTAAAAGCCTCCGAGATTGAAGAGTATAAGCCGCTGATTGAAGAGGCGGTTCAGTACGGCAAGTCGAAAGGTGGGCAAAAGGCCAAAGAACTCACCATCACTAAAATTTTTGTGAACTTTGGAAAGGAAATCCTCAAGGTGATTCCTGGAAGAGTGTCGACCGAGGTCGATGCACGCCTCTCCTTCGATGTCGAAGGGAGTCTAAAAAAGGCGCACGAGTATATCGCCCTTTATGAAGAAGCAGGCATTCCCAAAGAGCGGATCTTGATTAAGCTTGCGTCGACCTGGGAAGGGGTCCTTGCCGCCTCAGAGCTCGAGAAGGAAGGGATCCACTGTAACATGACTCTGATGTTTAGCTTAGGGCAAGCGATCGCTTGCGCTGAGGCGGGGGCAACCCTCATCTCCCCTTTCGTCGGGCGGATCCTCGACTGGTACAAAAAAGCCGAAGGGAAAGAGTCCTATCCCGCCGATGAAGATCCAGGGGTTCTTTCGGTCACCAATATCTTTAACTACTACAAGAAGTTTGGCTACAATACCCAGATTATGGGAGCCAGCTTCCGGAATGTCGACGAGGTGCTCGAGCTGGCGGGCTGCGACCTTTTGACTATCTCTCCAAAACTCCTTCAGGAACTGACAGATAGTGAAGGAGCTGTCGCTCAAAAGCTTTCAGCAGACCGGGCTCAGAAAGCGGAGCTTGAGAAAATCGGTGTCGACGAAAAGAGCTTCCGCTGGATGGTCAATGAGGATGCCATGGCGACCGAAAAGCTCGCAGAAGGGATCCGCAACTTTGCGAAGGATACCGTCAAGCTCGAAAAACTCATCGAAGGGTTGATGTAAAAGCCAAGTTCCGTTTCAACTTTTCGGTTGTCGCCAGCTACTAAAGCTTGACTTCTGCCCGATTAGAGAACTGAGGTTGTTACTTTCAATAGCCATGCTTTTTAAGAATATTGCCCGCAATTTGCTCAAATATCTTTTGCTTTTCTAATGCCTTGTACATCTCCTTAGCCTCCTGCTGAAAACATTTGTCCGCCTCAGCTGCTAGCTTGGGATCTTCTTCTTTCATCACTTCAATCCAAAGCTTATTCCATTTTATTTTTGATTCTATGTATGGATTTGCACCTGTTGTGTACATTGTCCGAAAAACCTTTGGTAAACATCTGATAATCATAAGATTTGTCCTTATTGTCTGCGTCAAAAAATATTTTAGGGAAGATTCCATTTAGTTTTCAAGATGATAAACATGAAATTCAGGTTAAGAAGGTGGGCGACCTTTTCCTCCAACTGCTCCGATATAAATCGTTGATTGGTTGATCCCATCAAAATGAAGCCGGTCATCAATTTCTCTGTCGAAAAACCCTCCAAGCAAAGCTAACTCCAGTCCTAGAGCCGTTGCAGTAAGGTTAATATTTTGCATCAGGTGACCTGCTTCCATAAGGATAAAACGGTAACCTCTCTCATTATATTTAAAGGTACTCTTTTTAAAGGAAGCAGCAATAAAAAAAATTAAGGAAGCTCCATCTGCAATCTCTTTAAATACAATATGGTCCGCAATGCTTCCAAAATCTTCTTCAGACTCTAGAAGAAAAATACTGTTGCGGATTGGATTGTAATGATAGAGTCCCAGCTCTAAGTCTTCAGAGTTTAAAACTTGGAAGTAAACCTCTAAAGGATAAAGGGCTCCACCAGAAGGGACAGCCCTAAAAGGGGTTGTTGTACTACTTTTTGTCACCCCATAAGCATAGTGAAGCAAGGTTGCAATTTCTTTAAAGCTTAGAGGAATAGAAGAAAGATATCTTGCTGTTCTCCGCTTTTTAATCACCTCACCTAAAGAAATATCCAGTGAATATAACTCTTCGGGAAGAGGAATGCGAGTTCCTCGGCCATATTCAATAGAAAGTGCAAGCTGGTTCATCATCTGTAGGACATAGGTCTGGGAAAGATAGCGGTCAGAACGACATAGCTTGGAGTTTTCATGAAAGGCCTCCCAACCCTCTTCTAACTTTTCTTGATTTGGTGGTACTCCCCATAGGAGGTCATCCCAATGATCTTTATGTGTTGCCATTATCTTAAGCCTAAGGGTAAGGATGGGGAAGGTCTATATCCCCAGTTTCTTTTTTAATACCGCGGTATCCCATCTTTTGGGGAACAGTCCATAGCCGACTTCCCCCTAGAGCGCGGTAAGAGTGACCCATTTGCAAGGGTTGATAGCCTGGAATGACTGCCCGTATGACATAGAGCCCAAGATTTTGAATATCTGGCGAGGTAATATCTGCAATAAAAACAGTGTGTCCTGTTTTTGAAATCGCCTTTACCAAGGCAATTAAGTCTTTATGGTCTTGTCCGGTTGCAATAGAAGGAACATCACAAAAAGAGCGGCAAACTTCAGACTGAAATAAGAAGGAAGCTTTATCCATATTTCCATGATCTGCCCAAAAGCGAAGGTGTTCCTCTTTACTTCTGATATTTTTTGTTTCTATAGTCTCCTGACTTAGTGGAGGATGCGTTTGAAATAAGATCTGAGAATAACGCCTCGTATGAACCAGCTCTTCCAAAGATTTCCTAAGGGCTTCTTCGGGCGCAGGGGCTGTAGCCGCAGCCATACAAAATGCCGTTTCTGTTTTTAAAGAGGAGCGATAAGCTGATAGAAAGGTAGGAATTCCATTATCAAGGGTGATATCAAAGATATCGATCATCCCAGTAAGACCTTTTGAGATTTTAACCAAGTTTTTTAGATGCTGAGGAATCGTTGTGAGGTCGATCTTGGGAGGGGAGATTCCTGCTTGCCAGGTGATCATCAAAGCATCCCTTTCAACCACCTCACAGATCCCCGAGATAGCCCCTTTTATAAAGGTCTCGTGACATGCAAGCCCTGTAGAAATTGATTGTCCAAGCAGACGCTCTGGATCCTCCTGACTAAAAGCATAATAGGGAACATAAACAGACTGAGCTGGGATATAAATCATAAAGCCCTTTACCAGATCAAATGCAGGAGTCCATCTCACAATTGTATCCTCATTGAAAGGAACAAATGGAAAGCTCTCTTGTTCAAACTGCTCTTCGGTATAAAGATCCCATAACTCGGGAGAGGCGCATTTAAAAGAAGCTTTGCGAACAGAGGTCAACGGAAGATCTTTTTTCCGATAAATAGCAGAGCAATAACGTTCCACCGCTTCTCCAAGCGCTTTTGCAAGAGCAATCGGTCGATCAGGAGCAACCCCACCGGTTTCTCCAAAGTTTTTCCATCCTGTCAAGGGTTTGGTGTTAGAGGAATAGGCGAAGTAAGAAAAAAGCGGAGGCGCCCCCACCTCTAAAGCCATCGGCCCAGAATGCTTGATGACTCCAAACTTTGGATCGACAAGATATTTTGCAACTTCAGCGATTCTGATGGTATTTCTCCTTCATATTGTGAGACTCTTTTCAATAGGAAGTTCGGGGTTTTTATTTGCTGGAGAGCATGTTGTGCAATAAGGCACCTTTAAGATTCTCCTTTCGATAAGTAGACTATCTAAGAGGTTCACCTCCAAAATAGTATTCACCCTCTTTTTTAACATTGCTCCTCCATAAGCCCTCTCAAGCTCAATAAATGCAAAGCCTGCAAGGCTCAAAGCCAACGCTGGATGAAACCCAAAAGCTTTTCTCTCGGTTGGTCGATCTTTTTCGATCGCTTGAGTCAGTTTAAAGTCCGAAGCATTTGCCTCTCTTCTAAGCAAAAAGCATTCGAAACAGGCAGTCTCCCATGGAACAATAACCGGGCCGATATAGCCACTTTTACCATTTAAAATCACAGGAAAAAGCTCTACCCCTTTTTCAAAACAAAGATGATTGATCTCTTTTATAAAATAGTGGTTCCCATTCTCAGAACAAGCAATCGCGACAGTTGTAGAGCTAGACTTTTTCCACTCCTCATAAGAAAAGGCTTTTTCCTTTTTTGCTGGTACAGTATCAAGATGAGGAACACTAATAAGTGTATAATTATCCAGACCCATTGCATCAAAAAGAGCGATGAGCTGTCGTGTAATAGAATTGACCCCTAAAAAAGCAAAGGCTTGCGCCCCAAGTGTTTTTTTTATATCCTCTTTTTTGACTCCCTGTTCCCAGTAAAAAACATCGCATGGCTCTTCAACTTTTGAATCTTCTCCCTCTGAAAGGTAGAGAAACTGGTGCTTTAGCAGGTTCTCAATAAGCTCTTTAGCCTGCCTCTTCTTTTCTTTTACAAAGTAAGAGAGGATTTCCTCTTCAGATTTCCCAGATTCTGAAGTTTCAGATAATAAGGTGTCTAAAACTTCATAGACTCCATCTCCTTTAACCGAAAAGGAAACGAGTCCCCTTTTCACAATCGCCCCTTCCAAGGTTGGGATTAACTCTGATGGATAAGCTTTTATTTTCATATTTTATCCTCTGCTACTGCTGCGCAACAGCCTCCACAACAACAACAACCAGTAACACAGCAACAACAACTTGAAAGACTTAAGCCTAATTTAGCAGTGCCTACTGAGCAGCTTTGGAATGCTTCTGGACAACAATCACACTCTCTTGCCAGCCCATATACCATAGGGGTTCGAGGAATCGCACATAGCACGTTAAGCCCAAGAGTGCTCACAGAACATGAAACGCAGTTTAAACATCCACAGAAATTATCTTCACAAGAATAACGATTTGAAACACAGACCTTCCCCCACGAACCGCAGCACGCTGGTTCCTCAAATTCAGGTTGAACTGAGATTGGATCATAACTACAATCAGGATCGATGCTGCCACACATCAACTCTGACATTAAATAATCTATGCATTGTGGAGGATCTTTATTTAGCTTTGCATTTTTGATTCTTATATTTTCTTTAAACCGCACATATTTTTCGATTTCAGCTTCCCACTTTTTTTCTTTGGCACGCCTATTGGCCTCTTTAGTTCTAATCTTTTGATTATTTGTTCTTGGTTTTGCAAAAGTAGTATGCTTATTCTTATCAAGTTTCATCGAACCAAAGTCCGTTTCAAGTCCAAGCTCTTTCAGAGTTTCTGCAACAGCATCATATTCCTCATCACTAAAGCTTGCCTGCTTAATAAGGTTAGATGAATTGGTAAGAGCTACAGCTTTACTGATAGTATTTATTCCATACGGCTTACTAATAGGCTTTGCCTGAGGGACATGGTTTTTAAGCTTTAAATTAGTGCTAGAAATTTTCTCTTGCTCAAAAACAACGTTAGATTTAGCTTTTTTCGTATCGTAATTACTCGCTTTACTGGCTTGTTTAAGGACATTTAAGTTTATTTTACCGGTACCGCTTTTCCCAAAACTAGCATTTGAGCTTTTGGTATTATCATACGGATCCATCTGCTGCACAGATGCTGTTAGTGAAAAAGGCTTTGAGTTGACTGATTTTCCCATTAAATCCTCCAAGATAAGTTCTAATGAAGTTCAGCCTAAAAAGAAATTTGATAAAAATCAAGTAAAAAAAAGCTCAGTCAGCAATTGTATATGGCACTCTAAAATCGAGACCTATAGCGACTATAATGGTCCCATAAATTAGATCCATCTCCTAACTCTTTCTCTGCAATTTCCCAAAAAGAATCTCCTGGCTTCACAACATACTTACATGTCATTTTCAAACTCCTAGATTAAAAATTGTTTACAACCAATATAGTTTTTTTTAATTTTTTGCAAAGAAATATTTTTCATTGCGAAAGCTGTCGAAAATCCAATTCTTGAACTTGTTTGGGTATAACTTTGCTCTGACAGAAAAAAGAGCTGCAACTGCAGCCCTTTTGCTTTTAAGAGTGTGTCGACATTCGGAGGTTAATAGTCTGAGAAGGCGAAGTCGAGGATATCCTCTTCTTCGGCGTCGACGAGCTTCTTGACCCGCTTCTCGTAGTCTTGGTAGCCGGTTCCTCCTGGGATCATGTGCCCCATAATGAGGTTGGCTTTGAAGTCGAGAAGATAGTCGGTCTTCCCTTCGCAGGCAGCGTCGGCAAGGACACGGGTCGTCTCCATAAAGGCCGAGGCCGATACGAACGACTCGGTGCCAAGCGAGGCCTTGGTAATCCCGAGTAGGACAGGGGCTGCCTGGGCAGGCTTTCCTCCCTCTTCGATCACCTTGGTGTTCTGCTCGTGGAAGGTCTTCTTGCCCACATTTTCTCCATAGAGGAAGGTGGTATCGCCGGGATCGGTAATCCGGACCTTCTGGAGCATCTGACGGACGATGATCTCGATATGTTTGTCGTTGATGTCGACCCCTTGGAGGCGGTAGACTTCTTGGACCTGGTTCACGAGATACTTTTGAAGTTCGCGCACCCCGCAGATCTCGAGGATCTCTTGGGGAACAACAAGGCCGTCGGTGAGCTGCTGCCCCTTGACCACCATGTCGCCTCTTTGGACGATCAAGTGCTTGGTCAAAGGAATAAGGTGCTCTTCTTCCATGCCGGTGTCTTCATCTTTAACGACAACGATCCGCTTGCTCTTCTGGACTCCTTTGAAGTCGACGACTCCATCAAGTTTGGCGATTTCAGCGGCGTCGCGAGGACGGCGCGCTTCAACAAGCTCAGCGACACGGGGAAGACCTCCGGTAATATCCTTTGTCTTGATCGCTCCACGTGGCAGACGGGCCAGAAGATCTCCTGCAGAGACCTCCTCTCCTTCGGCTACTGAAATGATCGCTCCTGATGGAATTGCATAGGTTCCGATAAGCTCCTCACACCCTTTATCCGCATAGATGATGATCTGGGGGTGAAGCTCTCCACGGTGTTGGCGGACGACAAGCTCGGTCTGACCGGTTTGCTTGTTCACATCACGGAGGACGGAAATTCCTTCCACGAGGTCTTCATACTTCACAAATCCAGGCTTTTCACAGATAATGGGGATGTTGTGCTGCTCCCAAAGACCGACACGCGCTTTCTTCTTCACCTTGCTTCCATCTTCGAGGTGGATCTGTGCACCTAGCTCGATGGTAAAGGATTGAAGGGGTTCGATCGATTTGGTGCTGAGGAGCTTTTTGTACTCTTCAAGGGTCCGTCCTTCATCTTTGACGATGTGGACAAAGCCATTTTTGTTCAGCGCCAACCACTTGCCTTCTTTGTTGCGGACGGTGCGGAGATCGGTATAGATCACGATTCCTTCCTTTTCTGCAATCATATCGGGAGTGGCGTGGGCCGAGGCAATTCCTCCCAAGTGGAAGGTCCGCATCGTCAGCTGTGTTCCAGGCTCTCCAATCGACTGGGCAGCAATGACTCCGACCGCTTCTCCCTGTGCCACCTTTCGTCCATTGGCAAGGTTGGTTCCGTAACAACGGGCACACACCCCACGACGGGCTTCACAGGTAAGGGTAGAACGGATCTTCACCGTTTCAATTCCGGCATCGTCGATCGCTTCAGCTTGCTTGGCTGTAAGAATGTCTCCAGCCTTAGCTAAGAGCTTGGTTTGGTCTCCTGGCATGTAGATGTCGTCACAGACGGTACGGCTGTAGAGACGATCTTTAATGGGGAGAAGTTCTTCCTGCCCTTGCTTAATGGCGGAAACTTCAATGCCGTTGAGGGTTCCACAATCATCTTCGGTGACAAGAACATCTTGGGCAACGTCCACGAGACGGCGGGTCAGATATCCGGAGTCAGCTGTCTTGAGGGCCGTATCGGCAAGACCTTTACGGGCACCGTGTGACGAGATGAAGAATTCAAGAACACTCAAACCTTCACGGAAGTTCGCTGTAATCGGAGATTCGATAATCTCACCAGAGGGTTTAGCCATGAGTCCTCGGAGGGCTCCAAGCTGTTTACCCTGGGATTTGTTTCCTCGCGCTCCTGAATCCATCATCAAATAGAGAGGATTGAGCAGCGTCCCTTCAGGTTCTGAGATCATCTTGAAGAATTCATCGGCAAGCATCTCGGAAACTTCGGTCCAGATATTGATGAGCTTTGACTTCCGCTCTCCTTCGGTGATGATACCATCTTCATACTGCTCAACAACAAGGGCGGCTTTTTTCTGGGTCTCTTCAATAATCTTTTGCTTATCTTTAGGGATGGCAATATCGGTCACTCCCATAGAAAGCGATGCTTTGGTTGCGTGGGCAAAACCCAGCCTTTTCAAGCTATCAAGGAAGCGGACACACATCTCAAGCCCAACACTTTTGTAGGTGCTTAAGACAAGCTCACTCATCTTCTTCTTTCGAAGAGCATAGTTTTGGAAACCGAGCTCTTCAGGAACAATCGTATTGAAGACAACGCGCCCTGGGGTGGTTTCAATCACTCCAGATTCTAGGCGCAGCTTGATCTTCTCATGAATATGAAGACCTAAACCGTAATCATCAAAGCGTCCCTCTTTGGGAGCCTCTTTTTCATACCAGTTGTAACTTCCCGAGCCATAAAGGGCGTGAAGGACCTCTTCAGACGATCCAAAGACCTTGACAGGCTTCCCATGTTCTTCAGGGAAATAGATCGGATCGTGCATGAGATAGTAAAGGCCGAGGATCATATCCTGTGAGGGAACTGCAGCCGGTTTTCCAGACGATGGCAAGAAGATATTATCAGGGGCCATCATTAGGAGCTTCGCTTCAAGCTGCGCTTCCACAGAAAGGGGGATGTGAACCGCCATCTGGTCTCCATCGAAGTCGGCGTTAAAAGCGCTACAGACAAGGGGGTGAATCCGGATCGCTTTTCCTTCGATCAGAACGGGCTCAAAGGCCTGGATTCCAAGTCTATGCAGGGTCGGCGCTCGGTTAAGAAGGACCGGGTGCCCTTTAATGATCTCTTCCAAGACATCCCAGACTTCAGGATCTCCCCTTTGGATCATCTTCTTTGCAGAGCGGATTGTATAGACAAGACCGCGCGCTTTCAGACGCTTCACGATGAAGGGTTCGAAGAGTTCGAGGGCCATCTTTTTCGGAAGACCACACTGGTTAAATTTGAGCTCTGGACCAACAATAATGACGGAACGTCCAGAGTAGTCGACCCGTTTACCGAGGAGGTTTTGACGGAAACGGCCCTGCTTCCCCTTCAGCATTTCTGAAAGGGCTTTTAGGGGACGGTTTCCTGCTCCCATGACGGGGTGGCCATGCCGCCCGTTATCGAAGAGAGCATCGACAGCCTCTTGAAGCATCCGTTTTTCGTTTCGAATGATTACATCGGGGGTTTTGAGTTTTAGGATCGACTTTAAACGGTTGTTCCGGTTGATGACACGACGGTAAAGGTCGTTTAAGTCAGAAGTTGCAAACCGCCCTCCATCAAGAGGCACAAGTGGTCTTAAATCGGGTGGAGTCACGGGAACACAAGAGATCACCATCCAATCGGGGTTGTTCGGAGATGAAGCAAAGTTCTCAACGATCTTGAGCCGTTTTGCGAGCTTCATCCGCGCCTGCATCGAGCGGGTTTTTCGGAGCTTTTCTTTGAGCTCTGCCATTACCGCGGTGAGGTCTTCTTTTTCAAGAAGCTCTCGGATGGCGTCTCCACCCATGTTGACTTTGAAGGCCCCTTGCCCCCACTTTTCCTGCGCTTCGCGGAATTCGTGATCATTGAGCAGTTGCTTCACCTCAAGAGTTGTCTCTCCTGGGTCGGTGACAATATACTCTTCGTAATAGATCACCCTTTCGAGGTCAGAGACCGACATCCCTAAGATGTTTCCGATCCGTGAGGGTTGTGTTTTGAAAAACCAGATGTGGACGACGGGAACAGCTAGCTCAATATGGGCCATCCGTTCGCGGCGAACCTTTGAGAGGGTCACCTCAACACCACAGCGGTCACAAACGATTCCTTTGTGTTTGATCTTTTTGTACTTTCCACACGCACATTCCCAGTCGCGAGTGGGTCCAAAGATCTTCTCACAGAACAGTCCCCCCTTTTCGGGTTTAAATGTTCGGTAGTTAATCGTTTCAGGTTTTTTGATTTCACCTCTTGACCATTCGTTACGGACCACATCATCCGATGCGATCTTGATCGTTAGTTTGTCAAATTGTGAATCATGAAATTCATCTTCGTGCATGAAATTTCTCCGGGGAGCTCCTTAAAATTCTTCTTCTTCTTCTGCGCGCTCAGGGCGGACATCAAGACCTAAACCTTGCATCTCTTTTACGAGGACGTTGAACGACTCGGGCGTTCCAGCCTTGAGTGTATTATCCCCTTTGACGATCGACTCGTAAATACGGGTTCTTCCAGAAACGTCATCCGACTTCACGGTGAGCATTTCCTGAAGGAGGTGGGCAGCGCCATAAGCCATAAGGGCCCAGACCTCCATCTCCCCGAAACGTTGTCCTCCCATCTGCGCCTTACCACCGAGCGGCTGCTGGGTGACGAGGGAGTAGGGGCCAATCGCCCTTGCGTGAATCTTATCAGCAACAAGGTGAGAGAGCTTGAGCATATAGATGTAGCCAACAACAACGGGGTTGTCGAAACGCTCGCCTGTCCGCCCATCGTAGAGGTAACTCTTTCCTGTTTCCGAGTAGCCAAACTCTTTCATCATCTCCCAAATCCGATCCTCGGGAAAGCCTTCAAAGACAGGGCTCTTCACATAGATCCCTGCTTTTCTAGCAACGAGGCCGAGGTGGGTCTCGAGGAGCTGTCCCATGTTCATTCGAGAGGGAACCCCAAGAGGGTTGAGGATGATTTCGATTGTTTGTCCATCGGAAAGGTAGGGCATATCCGCTTCAGGAACGATGTTTGACACCACCCCTTTGTTTCCGTGGCGCCCTGCCATCTTATCTCCAACCTGCAGCTTTCGCTTGGTCGCGACATAGACTTTCACCTGACGAATCACACCAGGATCGAGTTCGGTATCCCCTTTGCGGAGATATTCGATCTCTGATTTGTGCTCCATGTGGAGATGTTCCATCGCCTTTCCATGCTCCTGAAGGATCTTTCGGAGAACCTCATAGGTGTCATTTTGGGGAAGAATCAGGTGATCAGGATTTTCTGCTTCTAAGGTCTCGAGCATATCCTGGGTGATCTTATCTCCCTGTTTGATAATGACATCTCCTGTGATCCGGTGCATGATCGACTCAGGAGCTTCGTCTCCTAGAAGGAGGGCTCCTAGTTTTTCATGGAACTGCATTAAGAGATCGGTCTCTTTTTCTTTAAACTCTCGGTGGATATTTTTAACACGGGCGGTCACTTCCACCTTTTCTTCATCGGTCTTTGAAAGCTTTTCGCTCCGGTTAAAGACCCTGACATCTTGAACGATTCCTTCGGTTCCCGGAGGAGCGGTCAGTGAGGCATCTTTGACGTCGGCTGCTTTCTCACCAAAGATCGCCCGTAAAAGGCGCTCTTCAGGAGAGAGTTCGGTTTCCGATTTCGGGGTGATTTTTCCAACAAGGATATCGCCCGGCTTGACCTCGGCACCAATACGGATAATTCCATCTTCACCGAGATCCGCAAGCGCTTCTTCTGAAACGTTAGGAATATCGCGGGTAATTTCTTCCTTACCCAGCTTTGTATCACGAGCAGTCAGCTCAAACTCTTCGAGGTAGACCGAGGTATACGCATCTTCTTTGATGAGCTTTTCCGACATAATAATCGCATCTTCATAGTTGTATCCACACCAAGGCATGAACGCAACAAGAACGTTTTTTCCAAGGGCCACTTCTCCCTTATCGGTTGCAGGACCGTCGGCAAGGACATCCCCTGCAATCACCTCATCCCCCACATTACAAAGAGGGGTTTGGTTGATCGAAGTACCAGCGTTTGAACGCATGAATTTCTTTAGAAGATAGGTCTTCTTATTCATCCGGTTTGCTTTAGAAGCAACGATGATCTTATACCCATCGACAAACTCAATCACACCATCTTCTGCTGCAATGACAACGGCTCCTGAGTCGCGCGCTGTCCGCTTTTCAAGCCCTGTTCCCACAAGAGGCGCATCGGTCTTTAGTAGAGGGACGGCTTGCCGTTGCATATTCGATCCCATAAGGGCACGGTTCGCATCATCATGCTCTAAGAAAGGGATGAGCCCCGTCACTACCGAAACCAGTTGCTTCGAGGAGACATCCATGTGGGTCACCTTGTCAGCTTCAATCTTAAGAGGCTCAGCGCGATAACGGGCCCAAACAATCTCCTCCTTAAACATATTATGTTCATCGAGAACTGCAGAGGCCTGCGCAATCACACACCTTTCTTCAAGGTCGGCGGTCATATATTCGATCTCTTCGGTGACCACTCCCTCTCTGACGATCCGGTAAGGGGTCTCGATGAAACCAAACTCGTTAATCTTCGCAAAAGAAGAAAGGGAGGTGATCAGACCAATGTTTGGTCCTTCAGGGGTTTCAATAGGACAAACCCGTCCATAGTGACTCGAGTGAACGTCTCGCACCTCAAAACCGGCTCGCTCTCTATTGAGACCACCAGGTCCAAGAGAGGAGAGACGTCGTTTGTGAGTCAGCTCCGCAATGGGGTTGGTTTGGTCCATGAATTGAGAGAGCTGTGAGCGTCCAAAGAAATCTTTGAGAACGCCAGCGAGTCCCTTAGCAGAAACCAGCTTTCCAGGGGTTAAGGTGTCAGAAGAAAAGTCAAAGAGGTTCATCCTCTCTTTGATGATCTTTTCCATCCGCGCTAGCCCAATGCGGCACTGGTTTTGAATGAGTTCACCCACTGAACGGACACGTCTGTTCCCTAGGTGGTCGATGTCATCGATGTGAGCATCTTCATTTCCTTGCTTGAGCTGAATGAGATACTTCAGCGCATCGACGATATCTTCCTTTTTCAAGGTGACAACTTCAAGTCCTTCATCGGTTGTTTCCCGACCGATTTTTTTATTGAGTTTGTACCGTCCGACCCGTCCTAGGTTGTAGCGCTTGGGGTCGAAGAAAAGGCGCATGATCGTTGAGCGCGCATTCGATAAGGTTGCAGGCTCGCCGGGGCGAATTTTCCGGTAGAAATCTTTAAGGGCCGACTCATAAGAATCGGTTGGATCCTTGGCAAGCATCTTGATGATCGGGCTTGTTTCATCGGCATCTTCAGCGATACGAACGGCATTTACTCCCGCATCAAACATCCGCTTGAGCATCGCCGTCGTCAACTTTTCAGAAGCCTTTCCAAAGACAACTCCCGTCTCTTCATCTAGGATATCCTCAGCAAGGATCTTACCCACAAGTTTAGGGAAGTCCTTATCTGACTTGATTTTGACACGGTAGGTATTGAAGAACTCTTCAATGATATCGGCATCAGAGGAGTAGCCTAAGGTACGGATAAAAGAGGTGGCTAAGACCTTTCGCCGTCTTTTCTTTCGGTCGACGTAGACATAGATGAGATCGTTGATGTCAAAGGAGGCCTCCAGCCAGCTTCCCCGATAAGGGATGATCCGGAAAGAGTAAAGGACGTTTCCTTTCGTGTGTTTCATCTGCTCGAAGGAGACGCCAGGTGAGCGGTGGAGTTGAGAGACGATGACCCGCTCGGCTCCGTTGATCACAAAGGTTCCTTCATCGGTCATGACAGGGATTGTTCCCATGTAGACCTCTTCCTCCTTGATTCCGGTTTCATCGGTGAGGCGGAATTTGACCTTTAAAGTGACGTTGTAGGTGACCCCTCGGCGGATACACTCCTCAGGAGAGTACTTGGGGACTCCTAGGTTATAAGAGAGATATTCTAAGACGGTTTTCTCATCATACGATTTGATCGGAAAAATCTCTCGGAAAACTTCCTCAAGTCCCATGTTCTCTCGTTCATGGGGGAGCTTATCCTCTTGGAAAAACTGACGGAAGGATTTAACCTGAATCTCGATTAAGTTTGGAAGATCAATAATCTCTTCGCGGCTTTTAAAACTCACCCGCTCTGGGGGTTTTTTTAGCATGGAAATGCCTCCATAAAGTGGTTGATACGTTTGCTCCTCACGTGGAGCATTTAATGCAAATGCGCAGGAGAAGAACCCTTATCTGAGAGGGTATTTGCAAAATCATTCCGGTGATTTGAAAGGGATCTTTTTCCCCAGGAAACAGTTTTCGACTTACACAAACTCATGCAAGTTTGCTCCGATCTCCAAACATGTTTCCCCTGGAAAAAACCTCTCCTTTCCCCACCGAAAGCAATTTGAAAACACCCTCTAAGGATTCTGCCCATCGGTTTATTCGTTAGTAAGGTAACAATTAGACACCTTTAAGGGTAACCTTTGCACCTGCTTCAGTAAACTTCTTCTTAAGCTCTTCTGCTTCAGCCTTTGGAGCGCTCTCTTTAACGGGCTTAGGAGCTCCTTCAACGAGTTCTTTTGCTTCTTTAAGGCCAAGTCCTGTTGCTTCTCGAACGAGCTTAATAGATGCGATTTTCTTGTCAGTAGGAACTTCTTCAAGGATCACTTGGAAGTCGGTTGCTTCTTCAGCAGCAGCTCCAGCGTCTCCTGCAGCAGGGGCAGCCATCATTACAGGAGCTCCAGCAGCAGGTTTTACATCCCAAACCTCTTGAAGGTGTTTGCTAAGCTTAGAAAGTTGTAAGACAGAAAGTCCACTTAACGTATCTGCAATTTGTTCAATATTTGCTTCTTGATTTGCCACGGTTATTTTCCTCAGGTTTATTGTTTTGATTCTTCTTTTTTAACTTTTTCATCTATGCAGCCAATGACATCTGACTGAAGCGCCTCAAAAAGAGAGACAATATCAGAAAGAGGTGCTTTAAAGAGGCCTAAAATTTGAGCTCTCATCTCGTCCATAGAAGGGAGCTCTGAAATCTCTTTCAGATCTTGAGGAGAACAGATCTTTCCCTCAAAAAGGCCTCCAAGGACGTCTAGGAGTTCGTCATTTGATTTTTTAAATGTGTAAACAGCCTTTGTAGTTGCTGCGACATCGTCACCAGAGTAAACGATCGCGACATGCCCTTTAAGCATCTCTTTATCGATGGCAACTCCGGCTTCTTCTGCAGCTTTGAGAAAGACCCTCTTTTTAACAACAGAGAAGGCTCCACCGGTTTGGATCACCGAGCTTCTAAAGTCTGCTGTTAGGTTAGGATCCATCTTCTGATAGCTTGTTAGAACAAAAGCAGAGGACTGATCTAATTTTTCTTTAATCTCATCTAAGAGAAACTGTTTTTCTTTTCGCATATTTTTAACCCAAAGCCATGGAGTTTAAGTCTACTTTAAATCCCGCTCCCATTGTTGATGAGATAAAGAGGGATTGCATAAATTGTCCCTTTGAGGTTGCCGGCTTCGATTTTGAGATGGCCGACAGGAGGGACTCAATGTTCTCGACGAGATTTTCCCTCGAGAAAGAGAGTTTACCAACAAAGTTATTAATGACGCCACTTTTATCGACTTTAAACTCAATTTTCCCTTTTTTGAGGTCTTCAACAGCTTTTTTCACATCGGTTGTGACTGTTCCAGCCTTAGGAGCTGGCATCAGACCTCGGGGGCCTAAAACCTTTCCGAGCTTTCCAACTTCACGCATCATGTCAGGGGTGGCGATCACCGCATCAAAGTCGGTCCATCCCCCCTTAATTTTTTCGATAAGTTCCTTATCGCCTGCCTCGTCAGCGCCTGCATCTAAGGCCTCTTTTGCCTTATCCCCTTTTGCTAGGACAACCACTCGAATGGTTTTTCCTGTTCCATGGGGGAGGAAGACGGTGCTCCGGACCTGTTGGTCTGATTTTTTCGGATCGACGCCCACCTTAAGAGCCACTTCGACCGACTCGTCGAACTTTGCAGAAGGTCCCTTTTTCAAGGTCTCTACCGCTTCAGCGAGCGTGTAGCTTTTGTTAGGCTCTAGGAGCTTTTGAATTTCTTTGTATCTTTTACTATGTTTTACCATCTCTTTCCTTTCCCTAATCTAAGATATCGACTCCCATCGATCTTGCGGTTCCTGCAACAACTTGCATTGCTGCTTCATCGGAGTGAACGCGAAGATCTGGGCGCTTTTTTTCAGCTACTTTTTTGACCTGTTCTTTGGTCATTTTCCCTACTTTATCTCGGTTGGGAACGCCCGAACCCTTTTCGATGCCAAGCTCTTTCAAGATGAGGCGTGCCATTGGAGGCTGCTTGGTGACAAAGGTAAAGCTCTTGTCAGAAAAGACAGAGATCTCAACGGGGAGGATATCCCCTGCCTTGTCCTGTGTTTTTGCGTTAAACTCTTTACAAAAGCCCATGATGTTCACCCCTGCCGCACCAAGCGCAGGACCGATAGGGGGCGCTGGGCTGGCTTTCCCCGCAGGGATTTGCAGTTTGATTTTCTTTTCTAGTTTCTTTTTTGCCATGATCTTTCCTTATTCTGCTTCCCTTATTCTACTTCTGCATCTGCAGGAACTTCTTCCACCTGCCAAAATTCGAGGTCGTCGACCCGGGTATCTCTCCCAAAGATCGAGACCATTGCGCTGAGGCGCCCTTTCTCGTGACTGACCTCAAGTACTGTTCCTAAGAAGTTGACAAACACTCCATCGACGATCTTGACATGATCGCCAACTTTAAGCTTATGTTTGTAGGCCACTTCTCCTTTACGAGCTTGGAGGTCATGAAGCATCTCTGCCACTTCAGCATCATTTAAAGGAGCGGGCTCGCCACCTCCTAAGAAATCGATCACTCCATTGGTCTCTTTGACATAGATCCACGACTCATCGGTCAGTTTCATCTTAACGAGTGCATAGCCGGGCCACAGCCGCTTTTCAGTGACTTTTTGTTCTCCCCGCTTGACCTCTGCCACATTTTCTGTGGGAACAATCACTTCCTGAACAAGATCGATCATCCCCGATGAGGCACGGTTTTCTTCAAGGTTTTTCTTTACCTTTTTTTCCTGCCCCGACATGACTTGGATGACAAACCACTGACCTTCTTCTGTACTCAACTTACGCTCCTATTAATCGCACGAGGTTGCCTATTCCATTTAGGACTAGGCGGATAAATAAATCGACCAGATAAATACCGAGTCCAAGAAAAAAGATTGCACCGATCACCACTTTCCCAAAGGAGACGAGGTCCTCTTTGGAGGTCCAAGAGACCCGCTTCATCTCCTCTTTCATTTCGTGGAGGAAGCTTCCCTTCTTCTTCGCCTTTTTGGCTTTGGCTGCTGCTAGTTGCTCTATCTTTTGCGAAACCGTCATATCTGGCTTTTTCTTCATTGATTTCTAACTTTTCTTAAGCGAGTGCGGAGGGGATCGAACCCCCGACCTGCGACTTTGGAGATCGCTGCTCTACCATCTGAGCTACACACCCACAATAAAGAGATCCTCCCGAAAGAGGACCTCTTCTCACTTCCGTTTTACTGGATGATCTTGGAAACGGTTCCAGCACCGATGGTTCGGCCACCTTCTCGGATGGCAAAACGCATTCCCTCTTCCATCGCAACAGGGCTAATAAGTTCTCCTGTAATCTCGACGTTATCTCCAGGCATCACCATTTCAGTTCCTTCTGGAAGGGTGACCGTTCCGGTTACGTCAGTTGTACGGATGTAGAACTGTGGACGGTATCCAGTGAAGAAAGGCTTGTGACGGCCACCTTCTTCTTTTTTGAGGATATAAACCGTTCCTTGGAACTTAGTATGAGGCGTACAGCTTCCAGGAGCTGCAAGAACCATCCCGCGCTCAACATCATTTTTGTCAACTCCACGGAGAAGGAGACCACAATTTTCCCCTGCTTGCCCTTCGTCGAGAAGTTTGTTGAACATCTCGATTCCTGTAACAACAGTCTCTTTTGTGTCTCGAAGACCAACCATCTCCACTTTATCATTGAGTTTGATGATCCCTTTTTCAATACGTCCAGTTGCAACAGTTCCTCGTCCAGAGATTGAGAAAACGTCCTCAATAGGCATAAGGAAAGGCTTGTCAACTTCACGCTCAGGAGTTGGGATCTTCTCATCGACAGCAGCCATAAGCTCGTCAATGCACTTTTCCCACTCTGGATCAGCTTCAAGAGCTTTTAAGGCAGACCCACGGATGATGGGGCAATCTTTATAGCCTTGCGCCTCGAGCATCTCACCGATTTCCATCTCAACGAGTTCGACGAGCTCCTCGTCACCCTTGCTGATTTGGTCCATCTTATTCAAGAAGACAACGATTGAAGGAACTCCAACCTGTTTTGCAAGAAGGACGTGCTCTTTTGTCTGAGGCATCGGTCCGTCAGTGGCTCCAACGACGAGGATTGCTCCATCCATTTGAGCCGCACCGGTGATCATGTTCTTGACGTAGTCGGCGTGTCCAGGACAGTCAACGTGAGCGTAGTGTCTGTTTTCTGTTTCGTACTCAACGTGACTTGAGTTAATAGTAATTCCACGCGCTTTTTCTTCAGGACTATTGTCAATCGAAGCGTAGTCACGGAATTTTGCGCCACCTTTCTTTGCAAGGTAGTTTGTGATCGCTGCGGTTAGTGTTGTCTTTCCGTGATCGACGTGACCAACAGTCCCAATATTAACGTGGGGCTTGTTCCTTTGAAATGATTCCTTAGCCATTGTAGTGTATCCTCCGCTTAGGCTCCAATCTTATAAAATATGTTTAGTTTCTTATCTCTTAAGATCTCCTTAGACCTTAAGAATTCTCTGCCCAGAATAGGAATTGAACCTACGACCTTTTGCTTACCATGCAAATGCTCTACCCCTGAGCTATCTGGGCTCTTCACTCCTAACAAGTAGGGGTTTTAACTCAAGGACTCGCCCCCTAACTCCCCAAAAAAGATGTGGAAGGTCAGACGCGCTTATAGTTCTCAAGCGAATGCATTCAAGCTTATCTACCCTGTAAAAAAAAAGCAACCATAATTCTAAAATAAATCGATTTTTTTCGCTATTCCTCTCTGTAACCAGAGCGATTTTAGGTAGCTTTAGGCCTGTTTAACCAGAGGTCTGTGTATTTCCAGATCCCCCCTCCCTAAAGAAAGAGTTAACACTCCTAACGAGAGAAAAAAAAATACCGGCTATAAGCGTTTGATTTTTACAGAGGGGGTAACCTTTTTTTTCTTTTTTATCTGTATGCTTTATAGTTGTTTGTTCTTTATCTCTCATTACCGGCTTTTGATGTCCTGTATTTGAGTGGTGGATTGATCGAAGGGTTAATACAAGGAACTTTATAGACACAGACTATCGCTGGCGGTAGATGATCCGCGCTTTGGACAGGTCGTAAGGAGACATCTCGACCTTAACAACGTCACCCACAAAGACCCGGATATTCCGCATCCGCATCTTCCCGCAGAGGTGGGCCAGGACCACCATCCCGTTTTCAAGGGTGACCTTAAAGGTCATATTTGGGAGGAGCTCCTCAACGGTCCCCTCTAGCTTAATCGTGTCTTCTTTCGGCATATACTCTCTTATTCACCATCGGTAAAAATTTGTCAAAATCACTATCCCCACGATCTTACAGCAAAAAGGAATTATTCGAAAGAGCCAATTGCAATTGGCTCGACAAAAAGATTTTTTTTTCAATATCTAAAGCAGTCGACTTGGTCTCCCACCATATCTAGAGTGCTTATAACCATAAAACTTCGTAAAATAATAACCTTCATAAGCTTCAGAAATTTTTTCAAGATCATTTCCGCATATAGCTTGAATTCTTGGAGATTTTTTAAATTCCTCAAAGCTTTTGACTTTCTCATCCTTAAACTGCTCGAAATCTAATTTGTCTTTCTCAGATTGAAAGTGATATTTAGCTGCTTGTTCAACCTGTTCCGAAGTCCTGTAAAAGGAGCATCCCCGATAGCTATTGAATATGACTTTTGGCAGCTTGCCAAACAGTATGTTTGAAATCATATATTTTTCCTTACATCTTAGATTGGCCCATCAAACGATAATTATACTACCCCGGAACGCTACTAACATCAAGAAAAAACTGCAAAGTATACTTTAAAATACCATAACTAGAGAGCCAATTGCAAAATTTGCAAAAATCTTCCAAAAATCGGCATGGTTCAAAATAGGGTAACAATTTTTGGTCTTATGAAAGATGCGTCGGGGGCAAGCCCCCTGCTGCCCTCATACGGGGCGATTTTGCAGAGCTATTTTGAAGCCGCGGACAGCTCACCGCATGGCTTTTCTTCGCCTTCGGCTCCGAAGCCATGTCAGTTCGCTGGAAAGCTTCCTTCCTAGAAAACCTTGCACATCTTTCACCAAGGAACAAGCCTCTTTTTTTCCAGGTTTTTAGCCACTTACCATATTCGCTTTGCTCGACTTTCAGCTTAACAAAAAAAATCCACTGAACCGACACAGCTTCGGAGCCGAAGGCGAAGAAAAGCTACGTCGTGAAGTGTTACCTCAGCATGCTGTATTTTGAACCATGCCCAAAAATCGATTAATCAGTAATTTTGTAATTGGCTTTAGAGTAAGAGAATTTTTGGAGACACAAATCCTTGAATTGCGTAAAATCCCTTCCTATGAGCACACAATCTTGCCTGGAGAAACAGGCCGAACTTAAAAAAGTTTTTTCCACCCTGAAGAGTTGGGAAGAGCGATACAACCATGTCATTAAGATGGGACGCTCCCTTCCCCCTATCGCCAAGGAAGACCAGATCGAGGAAAACCGGGTAAAGGGATGCCAAAGCACCCTCTACCTTAAGGTGAGCTGCGTTGATGGACGTCTAAAGCTCCAGGCGAGTTCTGATGCCCTGATTTCGGCAGGACTCGCCTCTCTTATTACCTATGTCTATAATGGGGAGCTTCCCAGGGCGGTGCTCGAGTGTCCTCCCCTCTTCCTGAAGGAAATCGCCCTTCTTGATGCCCTCTCCCCTGGACGGGCCATTGGACTGAAGAGTCTCTACCAAAAACTGCAACAAGAGTGTCTAAAATGGCTGTAGAAAACCCGATTTTGAGCTGGGATCAGAATACGCTAACGCAAAAAATTACAACCTGCGGAGAGAATCAAAGGCAGTTCGAGCTCATCGCCCTTGTCACCCGGATCGCCTTATGCGCCTTTGGTTTGGCGGTTATGGTTGCATTTGGCAGAGTTAAACCAATCTATTTTATCCTTTCTGCCACCCTCCTTATCGTTGCCTATGTCCCGGCCATGGAGGTAAGCGTCGATCAAATTCTTCTCTGGGCCGAAGCAGCAGCTAAAGAAGCTGCTCAATACCGGGCCATTCAAGGAGAGCTTGACAAAGGAACGGTCGAAGGACTTAACGAGGTTCTTTCTGCACAGTTTCGGGTGCTTAAGGCTAAAGACGAGCCAGAACATGGAGAGGGGGTAATTCGTCAAAGGGTCGAAAACCTCCGCAATAAGGTCAGGCAAGCCTACCTTTACCATGTCTATGCAAACAAAACAGACGCAAGGAAAATTGCCGACTTTGGCACTTTTAACCGGTACCACATTAACGATCTTATTGAGTGTGAAAAGTTCGCTGTTTTTACGAAAACAGGTCGAGAGTTCACTAACCTTGAAGTAGAGCAAACAAAGGCTCAGGAGCTCGCGAAATCAATCTTCTCCTGAGGGGGAAGGGTCACCTCTACAGTTCCTTCTTCGTGGATGTAAACATCATACTCTAGCCGTACACCAAACTCCCCTGGCAGGTAAATCCCTGGCTCAATCGAAAAGCAAGTGCGAGGAATTAGGGGACGGTCATCGAGGGTTTCGATCCCATCGAGGTTGGCCCCAGGCCCATGGTTGGTCGTGTGGATGTTGTGCCCGGTTCGGTGGGTAAAGTAGTTCCCATATCCCTTTTTTTCGATCACCTCACGCACCACCTGGTCGACTTCAGCTCCCTTCACCTCTTTTCCTTCGCGGTACCTCTCGATGATCAGGTCGGTCCCCTTCTTTTGCGCCTCCCTCACAATCGCAAAGATCTCTTCATGGAGCGCCGTGGGCTCTCCAACCACTCCGACACGGGTAATGTCAGCAAAAACCCCACCCTTTTTTTTGCACCAAAGGTCGATCAAGACAAAGTCCCCTTTTTGGATCGGGGCACAAGTGTCCTGGGTCGGCACATAGTGGGGATCGGCGCTATTCGCATTGACTGCGCAAATGGGCTCCCCTTCGGTCACACACCCATTTTTTTCAAACTCCCCTAAAATAAACTGCTGTACCTGGTACTCATCGGTCAGCTTTCCAGCAGCAATTCCTCTCCATGCCCCTTCAACGGCCTCTTCGAGAACCCTAGCCGCTTCTTTATGCTGGGCGTATTGCTTCTTGGACCAGAGGCAGGTAAATGTTTGTAAAAAGGGGGCCGAGCTGACCACCTGGGGACCAAATCCTCGAATAAGCTCAATGAGCCCTCCATCGATCACCGATGCCGTCGGAATGTCTTGGTTGGGAGAGTATTCCATCGCAACACTTTTTGCTCCCTGCACAGTTTCTGCAAGGGTCCGGTGCATCTCTTTCCAACTAAAGTAGACCTTTTTCTCTCCCGGAAGGTGATCGAGATTGTGAGACTCGATCTGATGGACGATTTTAGAGGGGGCCCCGACTTGGGGGACCCAATAAAAGCACCGGCGGGTCATGAGAACAGGCTCAGGGACCTCCATCACAGAAAGGGCAAGCGGGTTGCTCCCATGAAAATCATAGAGGAGCCACCCGTCGATTTGATAAAACTTTAGCTGCCTTTGTATTTCATCGATATTCATTTTTTTCCTAATGGTAAACGCACTGAATCAACGCAGAAGCTGCGACCACTTTGAGCACCTGGTGGGGTTCTTTCAAGAGCTCCATCAGGAAGGGAATCGAAGCTTTGTCCCCGATATAGCCAAGAGCTCCTAAGATATTGATCTTTGTCTCCCGGTCGACGGTGGGGTAAGCTTCATGAAGGATCTGGACTGCTTTAGATTCGCCCCCAGAAAGGGCGAGGACAAGGGCTGCCTGGACCCGAATGTTTTGGTCCTTTTCTTGGAGAAGATCGCGGAGGATTTCGATCGCCTCTTCACCCCCTTCTTCAAGGAGGGTGTTGGAAGCGGCATAGGTCACTCCAAAGGGCTCTTCTTTGAGGAAAGCTTTGATCGCCTCTTCCGCTTTTGAGCAACGGAGCGCGGCAAGCATCCCGAGAATTTCGAGGCGGGTGAGCTGATCGACCATGGTGGGATATTGGGGCACCTGCGGAATGTGGCAAATCTGTGAGGGGGCGATCAATTCGAAAAGGGGGTTCTCTGAATGATCCCACATCAGCTTTCCTTTCCTAAGAAGGAGAAAAGTGTAGAGGGTGTCAGAAAGCTTTTGGTGATTCCCTCCCTGGCCAATGCTCCCAAGGGCAAGGTTGGCCTTCACAAAGGGGTCGGGGGTGATTTTAAAGACCTGTGTCGCTAAGGGGATGCCAGCGCTCCCAATCCGTCCCAAAATAAAGGCGGCTAAGCGGCGCGATGACTCATCGGTCGAGTAGATCCATTTACGGATGACCTGAAGCGCTGTCTCAGGGGCAAAGCGGGAGGTGACCCAAGCGGCGGTCAAGGCAACGGGGGGATGGGAATCTTCGGTGAAGTCGATTATCTTAGAAAGAGTCGAAGAGCTCAGGTTTTTTAGTCCTAAAAAATAGAGGGTATTGAGCGCTGCAATCCGAACATCGGAGGTGGGATCATCAAGGAGCTTGCAGATAGCAGAAGCTTTTTCTTTAAGATCGAGGTGGGAGACAATTTGACAGGCAAGGTGGCGGAGGCCGGCCCGCCTGGAGGTGACGAGTTTGGAAAATTCTTCTTCTCCCACCTCTTCATAGATGTTCACAAGAGAGGCAATCGCCTCTCCTTTTTCTTCGAGAGTGGTCCGGCTGCTGATAATGATCTTCTTCAGGGGCTCTTCGATCTCTTTGACCTCCATCGCCCCCAGTGCTTTGATCACCTCTAGACGGACAAACCAATTTTTCTCGGCGCTCAAAAGACGGACAAGCTCTTCAATCAAGGAAATATCGCGGTAGTGAGCAGCAAGCTGTGCTGCCGCCCTCCGCAGCAAAGCATTAGACGAGCTCAGCTGATGCAAAAGCATCCGGACCGCCCGCACATCATCGGTGTAGTAGGCGCTCACTAGCGAAGCCATATTGACAACGAACTGGGGCGAATTTTCTGAGCGCATCAAAATCCCCCAAGCAAGAGTTTCAATGAGATCGCTCCCCACCTCTTCCTTCTT
The DNA here is from genome assembly GCF_015356785.1 of Candidatus Neptunochlamydia vexilliferae. Classification (NCBI taxonomy): domain Bacteria; kingdom Pseudomonadati; phylum Chlamydiota; class Chlamydiia; order Parachlamydiales; family Simkaniaceae; genus Candidatus Neptunichlamydia; species Candidatus Neptunichlamydia vexilliferae. Next base: position 45,533 of record NZ_JAAEJV010000008.1, read on the forward strand.
AAATCCAAAACGGCCTAAAGAACTGATAGCCTCATCATCCTTTCCATTTTCGGCAAGGCTCCGGATGTAGGCTTTTTTGACCTTCTGTGAGTCGGGGTGTGCTACAAGCCCTTTTTCAGACTCAGCAATGGCTCCCCGATAGTCGTGGATGAGGAGGTGGGAGTAAACCCGCCGGACCACCTCTTCTTCAGAAGCAAAAAGGGTATATGTCAAAAGTAAAACTAATATAAGTCTCATGCCATCGGGCCAAGTCTTTTTCCACCGATTAAGTGAAAGTGGAGGTGAAAAATCGACTGTCCTGCCTCACTTCCCACATTTGTCAGTAAGCGATAATTGTCTGCAACCCCAAACTCTTTGGCGAGGGCTTGGGCCGTTGCAATCACCTCGGCCATCAAGGGAAGCTCCTCTTCGGGAACGCCTTGGAGACTCGGGTACTCCTTTTTGGGAATGATCAGGAGGTGAACGGGGGCCTGAGGATTGATATCTTTGATGGCGATCAAGGTTTCACTTTCGAAGACTTTTTCAGAGGGGAGATCCCCCTTGATAATTTTTCCAAATAGGGTGGTCATTTCTTTCCTCTTATGTAGTCGAGCGCTTTAAAGGCATCTTCTTTCGTTTCCCATATGGAGATGAACCGCCCTTTGTGGCAAAAAACAGCGCCAGCAATCCCACTTTTTTCCTTCAGCTCTTGATCGATAAGCCCTGCCCACTCTTTGGGCATCGGAATGCGGACCTGCATCCGTTTATCGTAGCTTGGAGGGATCCCTCGGAGCTTCCACTGGGTCCCCGCTGGCATGATGATAAATTGGGCGGGATGTCTGTCCCCTCCAAGGTCAAAAAAGGACTCGATCCACGGCATCGATTCTTCAAAGACCATCACGGTCTCTTTCTTGTCCATCTCTTGCTTGATCTTTCCTCGACACTCTTGGATGTAGTGGTAACGTTCAATAAGGCGTCTTAAATGGCCAAAGGTGAAGTCGAGCGCCTGAAAAAAAGCCTCGGTGAAAGCAAAGCTTTCTGCATCGTGGCGGGCAGGACCAAAGTTGGCAATTACAGAGGAAAACGAGCAGTGACCCACCATCGGCGTTCCCTTCCCATTGTCGATCGCATCGACCCCCATCACCAGGGAGCGGTTGATAAAGTGGTAGAGCTTTTCATCGATCGTTCCCTCATCTTTGAGATGTTTGAGGATCATTCCAGCACTACTAAAGCTTCCATCATAGTTAGACTGATGATGGTCGAACCGTTTGATCTTTGCATCGTAAATGCCTCCGACATCGCAGACATACTCACAGGCGGCAAGCTCTTCTTCAGCCCGCGTGCGGACGATTTTGTCCCGGTCAATTTTATTAAAAAGGAGTAAAAGGGCGCAGGCGGTCACCTCATCGGCATGGAAACTTCCATCGTGGGTTCCGAGGCTACGGGGTCTTATTTCTATATCGCTCATAAACTTTCCTATTCTAAGAGGTAAAAATTAATTGCTCAAGAACTTTCTAAAGTGTAGGGAGCCACCCCTGGGTAGCGGCGATTTGGAAGAAGATAATCGCAAGAGAACCGGCCAGCATTAAAGTGAGTGTGACCTTGCCCCCAAAGACGCGGAACCGCTCCTCTTTCTGTTCCTTGTAGCGCCCATGCCAGACCATAAGGGCCGGCAAAATCCCATAGAGGATCGCTACAAAGACCCCCGCATAGCCAAGCGCAAGGACAAAACCGCTTGGGTAAAAGAGGGCAAAAAGAAGGGGTGGGGTAAACATAAAAACCAGGAGAATGGCCCGCCCTTTAATCGTCTTTTTAATCTTAAAACCGTCGGCCAAAAAGTCGTAAAGGCTAAGGGCCACCCCAAAAAAGGAGGTGAGAAGGGCAAAGAACGAAAAAAGGCCTACTAAAATCGCGACCCAAGGGATCCCTAAAATGGCGTTGAGCGCATCGGTCAGTCCCGCCACTGGGTGAGTTCCCCCTCCAATCGTCTCCAAGCCATGTTTTCCCGTTAAAGGAAGGAGTCCAATGATTAAAAACTCCCAGACGAGATAAAAAACAAGGGGGATGAGACTTCCAAAGAGAAACGCTTTCTTCAGACTGGCCACATCTCCACTCAAATAGCTCCTTAAACTTGGGACGATGATATGAGAGGTAAACGAAAGGACAACAACCGGAACCGCTGCCCAAAGGTACTGGGGCTTTCCCCCTCGGTAGTGATCCACGTCGACATGGGGGGTGACAAAAATTAAGAGAAAAACAAATGTTCCAATCAGCCCTGCCATGCAGATCCGGTTAATCGCATCGACCGCCTTTGTTTCAAAGACCACAATAAAGCCAAAAACAGCAAGGAAAATAAAGATCCCCATGTTGGGAGAAATCTCGGTTTTCAGACCCGCCCCCAAAACATCTGCAATGAGCGATCCCCCTCCTGACAAGTAAGCCGCTGCCACCGCATAGAGAAGCATCAAAAAAGAGAGCCAGGCGACAAACTCCCCCACCGAGCCCAGTCGTTCCTTGCAGATCGTGATCAAATTGGCATTGACCTTGTCGGACATGAGCGTCGCTTCCAATAGGAAAAAGACGCTGAGAAGCATAAAAGCAAATGCGATACAAAGGAGAAGGCTCGAACCCCAAAAGCCAGCCGCCCCTGTTGCAAGGGGGAGGGCGAGCATCCCTGCCCCAATAGAGGTTCCCCCTACCAGGAGGGCACTTCCAAATGTTTTATTTCGATAAATTTTCATGTTTAAGTACTTACACTATGCCTTTTTTGAATTTAAGTTACAAACGAAAAACCAGGGGTAGTGTGTTAAGATGGCTTGGAGAAGCGACTCATAGGAGGAAAGTTCGAAACGTCCGATGCAGGCAACCCCGCAGCGGGCTTTTGAAGGAGGACAACAAAGAAATTTCCCCTAGGAGGCGCTTAAACAAGACATCTGAACATACTATCCCTGGTCTAAAAGCCCCAAGAGAAGCCGAAGCCGGTGAAAGAGGTGCGGTCCTTGAAGAACTGACCCACTGAGTAGCCCCGATGGTAGTTGACGAAGAGGCGGATCTTTCGGCCCACACCTTCGAGTTTACTCACCTCGTAACCGGCCATGTAGGTCCCATCGAGGTTCCAGCCATTCACCTGCCAGTTCCGGAGGTAGACAGCAAGGAAGGCTGTTCCATAGAGGCGGTGGTAGAAGAACTTTTGGCCGAGGAGGCGCACCTCCCCGCCCCACTCGACGTAGAGGGGGGGCTTGATCGGGTAGGTACTGTCGCTATGCCAGACCCAGCCAGGACCAACGTAGACCCGAAGCGCCTTATTGACCTGCCAGGAGACGAAAAGGTCGAGCGCTTCCATACTGGGGTTGACCCGCTTCACTTCGGGATGGTGGACGATAAATTCGTCGCCCAGGTGAGAGGAAATGTGGTAAACCCGCAGGCGAAAGGCCCATTTATTGGCTGCATAGGTAAGGGGAAAGCCAACTAAATAGTCGGTATTAAAAAGCTCTGAAATCTCCCCATTGTCATGATGAACCCCCATCTTAAAGACCGACCAAACACCCGCCTGAATCCCAATCTGCATCGCTCCATTCCAACGGAAAACATCGCGCCAACGGAAGATCGGGAACTCATCCCCATAAGAAACGGCGATCGACTTGGTCCCCACCACATTGTCCCCAATACGGTAAGCGGCGGAGTAGATCGTTGCCATCGGATTGGCAATCATCGGGGGGTATAGGACCGTTTGCTGAGGAAACCAAATCCCATTGATTTGGGGGCGGGTTTCCCGCTCCTCAAGCTTTGCCAACTTCTCTTCTGGAAATTTTTCAACAGGAGTCACTGAGATAACACCGGGAACATCGGAGACAAAGGAGATGATACTATCTCGAGTCAGATCATTTTTGGGGAGGTTGTAGAGATAAACGTCTCCGTTCTCCACATAGACGAGAACATCAAATTCGTAATAGTGGGAGTTAACAAGGGCCTGGATGTACCCTTCTAGATAGGCATCATCCTCAGAGGTCACCACCTCTTTAATCCCTGCGTCACCTTGATTGCCAGGGCTGGAAAACCCTTGAATACCAAGAGCTAAACACAAGTAGAAAAATATCTTGAAACTGCTAAACTTCACTGTTAGGTATATAATTTTGTTTTAAAACACTATATACCTGCTCAATAGAATTATAGACAACGATTATTGCCTTTATTCCCATTTCTGTTAAGATAGGGGGGTCAACTACTCCTCCCTAAAGGAAGGAGCTTGTAGCTAGCGCAGTTGCTGCTACCATAGGCACGTTGACAGGTGCCCTTGCTGAGACAACAGACTCAGCAAGCT
>NZ_JAAEJV010000009.1 GCF_015356785.1 Candidatus Neptunochlamydia vexilliferae
TTTCTTTAAACGAAATCTCGGGAACTTCTTGACCTTTTTTAATTTTAAGTGCTTTATAGCTTCCACATACTTTCCTAAGGGCGTTGCACACCATTTGAGAGCCCAGTTGCGGAATTTCTTCTCTTATTTTAGAATAGCAAAAGTTATGGAGAGCGACATGGTTCCAACACCGCTTTTCTTTAGCTTGAAGAGCAATTGCATTACAGCCTCGGCTGAAACACTTTTGCGTTTCCAAAAGGATCTCAAAATCTTTATCGGAAAGGGTCAACTTAAGAGAAATGGTTCGTTTCATACAAGCTATTTTAAACCATGGCTACAAATTAAACAATCTAAAAAGGAGCGATGCTTCCTCCCCTCCCTAAAGGAAGGGGTATCCGCATCGATATTTTGATGAAGACACATTTACTTAAAAAATGTTTGGGTAAAGAAGTGATTTTCATTCACGTTGAAGATTTTTTCCAAGATATCATGGTCTCAAGCGCTAAAACAACCTGGGACCAATCGCTTGGCTCGCTTGTCGATCATCTCCCACCGCTCACAAGTGTTTTAGAAGATCTTAAGCCAAAGATTGATCACTTGCTACAAATATAGGAGCAGGTTGCCTCCTTTTCCTTACCATGGTATCGTGTTTGCTATGGTAAGTTTAAACCCCCAGCAGAAGATTGCCACAGAGCACATGGAAGGACCAATGCTGGTCCTTGCAGGAGCAGGTTCGGGAAAGACCCGCGTCGTTACCTGCCGCATTGCCAATTTGCTCCAGGTAGGCGTTCCCTCAGCAGAAATCTTAGCCCTCACTTTCACCAATAAAGCGGCTGATGAGATGCGGACACGGGTTCAGGAAATGACCCAACAGTATGTCCTCGTTTCGACCTTCCACTCATTGGGAGCACGGATTTTGCGTGAGTCGATCAGCGCCCTTGGCTACCGGAATGACTTTGCAATCTATGATGAAAATGACAGCCTGCAGCTCATGAAAAACTGTTTGGCAGCGATGGGCTGCAAAAATGAGAAGGGACTCCTGAAGTCAATTAAGGTGGCGATCTCTAATGCAAAGAACGATTTATTGACGCCAAATGATTTGGAGGGGGACTTTCGGTCGCGGACCGATCAGATTTTGAAAGATGTCTTCATCGCCTACCAGGAAAAGCTTAAAGAATACAATGCCCTTGACTTTGATGACCTTCTTTACTTGACGGTCAAACTCTTTCGAGAGTCTAAAGAAACTCTCGAACACTATCAGAAGCGGTGGTCGTTTGTTTTGATCGATGAGTACCAGGATACCAATGCAGCCCAGTATTTTATGACGAAGCTTTTAGTGGAAAAGCACAACAACTTGTTTGTGGTGGGAGATCCCGATCAGTCGATCTATTCATGGCGGGGGGCTAATATCCAAAATATTTTGGAGTTTGAAAAGGATTATGAAAAGGCGCAGGTCATTTCCCTCGAACAAAACTATCGGAGTACGTCGAATATTTTGGAGGCGGCAAACGGGCTGATCAACCACAATGAGGGACGGTATGAAAAGCGGCTGTGGAGCGATCTCGGCGCTGGGGAAAAGATTGGGGTCTATATTGCTCCCAATGAGCGACAAGAGGCGCAGTTTGTTGTCGAAGAGCTGATTCGAAGGACCCGTGAAGAACATATTCCACTAAGAGAGTGTGTGATCTTTTACCGCACGAACTCTCAGTCGCGCACCTTTGAGGATTCTTTTTTAAGGGAGCAAATCCCCTACGTCATTTTTGGTGGGCTCTCTTTTTATCAAAGGAAAGAGATCAAAGATATTTTGGCTCTTCTCCGGATGGTTGTCTCCGACTCTGACTTTTTGGCCTTTGCACGGACGGTTAATTTGCCAAAGCGGGGAATTGGAAATACCACCTTGGTGAAGCTCCGTGAAGCGGCAGAGGAAACAGCGCTCCCCATCCTGGCCCTTGTCCGAAAGCTTCTTAACCGAGAAATCACTACCCTCAAATTGACCAAGCGGGTCGAAGAGGGACTGAAGGATTATCTTGGAGTGATCGAAGAGCTTAAAACGCTTGTCAAAGAAGAACGTCCCATCGAAGAGCTTGTGCAAAAAGCGATTGAGCTTTCTAGTTATGAAAGAGTTTTGAGAGAAGACCCTGAAAGCTTAGAAGATCGGAAAAGTAACCTCGAAGCGCTCATTAGTAAGGGGGCTGAGTGGAGCCAGGAGCGGGAAAACCCCACCCTCATCCAGTTTTTAGAGGAGCTTTCGTTAAAGTCTGGGCTCGATGAAACCCCGGCTCACGACTCGGTGCGGCTCATGACCCTCCATAATGGAAAGGGGCTTGAGTTTACCCTCACTTTTGTTGTAGGGATGGAAGAAGATCTTTTCCCCCATATTAACGCTAAAGATTCCCTTGAAGCGCTTGAAGAGGAGCGGCGTCTTTGCTATGTGGGAATGACCCGCGCCAAGCGGTACCTTTATCTAACCGCTTCGACCTACCGATTTATGTGGGGGATCTCTAAGGTGATGTGTCCTTCCCGCTTCTTAAGCGAAGTGCCGGAGCACTTCCTTAATCGGCTCAGTGAAGAGGTCGAAGAAGATAAAGACTGGGTAGAAGAATCGGGGTTCCGAGTAGGAACCGTCGTTTTTCATAAAGATTTTGGAAAGGGAATCGTTAAAAAGTCTTACCAAACATCGTTAGGGCTCACCTACGATGTGGAGTTTATCGAATCACAGACTACACGCTCTTTGGTTGGCAAGTATGCCAAGTTCAAGATCTGCATCGATTAAGCCTCTTCTTCTTCAGAAGAGTCATCTTCATCTACCTCATCCTCTGTCTCTTCTATATCGTATCCTTGATAGCGACTGATAATATCCCCTTTTGTATCGCTTGTAGGACCATCTAGAATATCTCCTCCAGCCAGGAGAGTGAAAATGAGCGTTGATAGTGGCAGTAAAGTCATTAGATACCTCGTTTTCCCCACTGAAAAAAGGTTACAGACACCAGTTTAAGAGTTTAATTCTTTTTTGCAAGAAAAATTTTTCGGTGATATATGACAAGCAGGGGGAAACATGGATCTCAGACAGAGTGTTAAACAAGAAGGGCGGCTGATCATAAGCCCTGCCATGGAACAGGCGTTTCATGTTTTGGCGATGCCTACTCTTGAGCTAACCGATTGGCTTGAAAGGGAGGTCGATCAAAATCCCCTTCTTGAAATGAAGGAGCTGCCCCCTTCTGAATTCAATCCTTCTCTCATAAAAGATGAGCCGACCCTTTATGAATATTTACTTGGAGAAATTCCTCTCCACTTTGAGACCGATGAGGAAAAAGAAAAGGCGCAACTCATTGCTGGCTCACTTGATAGGAATGGTTTTTTAACCTTAAGTGAAAAAGAGCTCGAAGGGTTAAAGACGGTTCTAAAAAAGTTCCATCAGATTGAGCCTTTAGGACTAGGCGCTCGAAATACCCAAGAGGCGCTCCTTATTCAGCTGGCCGGTAAAGAAAAAAGTGGTCCCTACCGCATTGTAAAGAACCACTATGAAGATCTTCTCCATAAGCGGTGGGCGGTGATTGCAAAAAGATTGAACCTCACTCTTAAAGAGGTCAAGGAGCTTGTTATTAAGGAGCTTCGCCCTTTAAACCCTTTTCCAGGAAGACAGTTTCACCAAGAGGTTAATCCCTTTTTGGCTGCAGACATCACGATACAAAAAGAAGAAGAGACATGGGGTGTGGAGGTCCACCTTCCCTCCTTACAAATTTCGCCTTCAACAGAGGCGATGAAAGGGTATTTAACAGGAGCTAAGTGGCTGATGCGCAATTTAGACCAAAGAAAGAGAACTCTCGAAAAGATTGCCCTCTACCTCTTAAAGACGCAGCGCGATTATTTTGAAGGCATCACCGATACCCCCACCCCAATGACCATGTGCTCTGTTGCTAAAGCTTTGGATCTTAGCGAATCAACCATAACACGCGCTATTAGTCATAAGGCGGCTGCCACTCCATGTGGGCTTTTAAAACTGCGGGATTTCTTTAACCCCAACCAAGATGTGAAGCACCTTCTCTTACAACTCATCGCAAAGGAAAAAGAACCTCTATCTGATCAAGCCCTTTCACAAGAGCTTCAGGCTCAAGGGATCCAGTGTGCCAGGCGGACCGTTGCAAAGTATCGGAAAGAACTCAGGATTGAACCAGCATCTCTCAGAAAGAGGTCGATACAGCCCTAAGAGTCCGTTAACCTTAAACCCCGGAGTGCCACTAATGTCAAATGAACAAGGAGAGGAAGTTCCTTCGGCGCCACTCTGGTTAATATGGAGCATAAATTTCAACGGGCATATTAAGCTTTTGCGCATACTCTTTAAGGATCGGTTCAACCTGACTCCATTGCAGTCCCCCATTTCCACATCCTAAGGCAGGAAAAGCAATTGAGCTAACTCCAAGAAGACCCTTGTTTTTAACCAAGTAATCGAGCCCCATTTTGATAGAATTTAACTTCGATTTTTCTCTCCAGTGCCCTTTGGTTGGAAAATTTAAAATACCCTTGCCATCTGAAGTTTCATAGTAGTGAAGGGTACCTAACTTAAGCTCCTTTTTACTGCAGCGCTTCTTATAGTCTGCAAACATATCGGGATATTTTTTTTTAAAAGCTAGCGCAATCCCTTTCCCCATGACTCCAACGCAATTAACAGCGTTTACATATGTTTGCATTTTTGAATTAAAAAGATTCCCCTTCAAAATTTTTACACTACAAAAGGGCTCTAGTTTATTATTATCCAAAGAAGAAACAACATAAATCTGACTAATGAAGTTAGGTGATACAAGTATTCTTTTTAAGTACCCAAAATTTTTAATATAGAATAAATCATTTGATTTTTTAATTTTTTCATCTACCTGAACAATGCAAATTTTTTTCGGGTCAATCTTTAACTCTTTTACATGTTTTATGGGATCAAAAATAAGACGAACACACTCTTCGGCTTTACAGTACTCGTTAGGGGGAATTCTTACTTGTTGGTTAGCCGAAGATTTATAGCTCACCCCATTTTTTTGATACGTTGAAAGTTCACTTCTAGTAACCAAGCAATAAATGTTAGTTAGAGCACTCATTTTTCTCCTTTAAATAAAAAAACAACATTCTCATTTTTAAATAGATAAACTTTAAAATTCAAGTTTTTTCTCGTTTCTCATTTTTTTTACCACCTAAGTGCCTTTAGATAAAGACGTTAAATATTAATTATTATCAATAATAATTTTATTACTAAATAAAAATGTTTTTAACAATTGACATATCAAACAAAAAAAGCTAGTTTTTATAAAACAAAAAGGATTTTTAATGTTTAGTTTAAATTATAAATGCAATAATGAAAGCCTAAAGCATCATTTTAAAGAGCTACACTTTATCACACCGATTGAAAATGTAGCCTCAATACTTGAAAAGGGGATCCTCTGCCATAAACTGGCAGAAACAATAAAACATGAAGATATATCAAACCCAAGTGTTCAAAAAAATAGATCCTATAAATATATCCCCAATAATAGTCGAGAGAAGTATAACAAAAAACAATTAATACTCCATGAATATGTTAACCTTTACTTCAATGCACATAATGGAATGATGCTTGCATTAAAGCTAAAGAAAAAACAACTTTGTGTTTTATCTATTGACATTGCAGTCCTTCGTAAACCTGAAGCTATTGTTAGCAACGTAAATGCTGCATTAAACATCGCCCAATTTCAGTCAGCCAAAAAGGCCTGCTTTAGTCGCGAGGTGATGAGAGCTCTTAAAAATCCTTTTTATGCATATAGAAGTCAAAGTTACTCATACAGAACAATATGGAAAGCAGCCAGACAAGCAGAAGCCCTGGTACCTAAAAAAGTAGCTTCTAAATGGATTAAAGCAATTTACGTTCCCAATGAAAAAGTAGGAGAAAAGCTTAGCAAAAATTTAACGAAAGATATTCCTATTTGGGTTCATGAGACACTGTTTTTTCAAAAAGGCCCTTTAGGTCAATTAACAGAAGCTAAAAAAGATGTAAGCATTCAGGCTCAGCACACGGCAATTTTTGGAGAGCGAAGAGCAAGCGAGGCAAAACCAGATTTTTTTGAATGATGAGTCCCATAGCCAAATTGCTATTGGTAAGGAAGCAAGGACATCTGTTGAAGCCGCAGCAGTCCATTGACTCCAAAAGTTGTCGTGTACTGAGCTCCATTACCAGGTATTTTGCCTGGAGAAAACTAAAGCTAGTGCTCTGTCAACCCTAAGAATTAGGATATCTTGATTTATCTTTTCCCGGCTGGCTTCGTGTTCGATCTCACAAACTTATAAAAGTTTAGATTCGATCTCCACACTTTACCAGCCAACAAAAATCTCAACCAATCTATCCTTAATTTTAGGGTTGACAGAGCACTAGTGCTCTGTCAACCCGCTGAATGAGGAGCCTCATTCCCATCAATGCAGGCAAAAATATTTTATCCTGCTTTAGCTTCTTCAAAGCAAAGACCTAGGCGGTCTCCTGCAGCTTGCCCCGCCCATCTTTCCATCAACTCTTGAAGAGACCCAAACTGTAGCGCTTTAAGGTCTTGCTCAAGATCAAGACGGCGATAAAGCCCCATTTGAAGAGCGGCGGCTGTTTGGTTGCGGATGTTCCAATAGTAAATCCCTTGTCGAATGGGCCCTTTCCCCTCCTTGCCAAGAGGAAAGAAAAAGCCATAAGCATGCGCTTTGCGCATGGCTTTAACACAAGTGGGGAGAAAAATCGGATCGGTGACCTTCACCTGATCGGTAGAGAGGAGAACATAAGGGGCAGAACCTTTGCTTCCCCAAAGTGATTGGATCACGGTTTGCTTAAAGGTCTCTTCTCCATATTCGAGTGGGTGAGCAAAGTGGACCTTGGGAAACTTGCGCTTCACTTTCTCGTAACCCAGGTAAGTCTTCTCTATAAAGCGGTAGATCACATGAATATCGGCAACCCCTTTTAGCTTGCTTTGGCAAGATTTAAGACACTTTTCTAGATCCTGAGGAGTGTTTTCTGAAAGGATCATCAGATCCACCATCTTTTTCGAAAGGGTTTTTTCGACCTGGTCTGCCATGAAAGCAAGGCGGCGACTCTTTCTGACCCTGCCACTATTTTTATTATGGATGAAGAGAACATTGGGGATGAAACGGACATGGGCCTTTGCAAGTTCAACCATCGGCATGAGGAGGGCATTTTCATTTTCGATCGAAAGGAAGAAGCCTGCTTCAACATGGAGCTTTTTGAAAAGACCTGCATAAAACGTCTTGAGAGGAGCCATGACCCAAGGAGCCCGCTGCACCCTCTTTTTATAGAGGGTCTTTTTAGGCTTGGGGTTATGAACTCCTTTTTGGTAGCTGGGGTAATCGAGGTATTGCCCATAAGCAAGCCACACATCAGGATTGGTATAGGAGTGGGAAAGACAAGAGAGAACATCGTTATGAGCAAGCCAATCGGTCCCATAAAGATGGACAATGACCTGGTCGTCGGGACAGTTTAAGACAATATTATAGTAAGCCTCGTAAAGCTCATAGTCTTTTTGACACTCAACAAGGTTCACCTTTTCGCCTACCCGCTCTCTTAAAATCTCTGCTGTTCCATCGCTGGAGGCGAGGTCAAGATAGCAAACACGAAAATCCTCATAGTCTTGAGAGAGGATCGTCTCAAGGTTTTGCTCGATCGAATCGACATTATTGTGGGTCAAAACAATAAAGGTAAAAGACTTACCCTGGTAATCAGCAACCTCAAAGCAGTAAAAGTCTTCGGCAGGAAGGATCCTCATGTCCTTTTTCGACTTGATAATCCGATATTCCCTGATAAAGAAAGTCGGCAGCAATAGTATAATAAAAAGAATAAAAAACCTTTTTATTAATGACTTTTCTTTTTTTAGCATTTTCACTTCGTTACACTCCCCTAATAGTTTGAATAACTAAGAGTGGAGGGGATGTCAACCAAATTGGGCGAGAATCTGTCGCCAACGGACAGAACGGGGAACCTGCTCTTCGATATAGGTGAGGACCTGCTCAACAGAATCAGTTGCAAACTTTTGGATCTCAGAATCTTTAAGACGAAGAGCAACGGGAAAAGGATTTGCTTGTTTGGGAAAAAGCTGGGAAATTTTTTCGAGTGTTTTTTTGAGGAGGCGACGATCCTTGACTAGGGTCGCTCCACGTAAAGCCAAGTCAACACAAGGGACCAGACTTAAGAACTGAAGGTAGGGAAGGAAGGGGGAATCGAGAAAGAGGAGGGAACTCCCTTGAATGAGCAAGCAGATAAAAATAAGGGAGATAAAAAAAAGTGCATGGCTGGGTTTACGAAAGAGAGGGCCTAAAAACCGTCGCCATTTTGACTTCGAATGGGCATAGGCCAAGATCTCCTCATACTTGGGTTCCTCAAAAGAGGCGCGGAGGGCATGGATGGTCTCATGCAAGAGAACTTCTTCGCATGAATAGAGGAGAAACTTCCCTTTTTTAAACCCTTTACGGAGTTGGATGAGGGGGATTTTGTGATCGAAAACCCAAAGCACGGCCCCTTGCCAGGGGAGAAGTTTCCGATTGGAATAGGTGAGAGGAATCCAATCGGGCCTGGCGCCCAAAAGCTTTTCAAAATCCCCTTCCCAAGGGTGAATGGTATACCCCTTAAGGAGCTGACTGGGAGCGGTTTTTTTTAGGATGTAAAGCCGCTTTACAAAGGCCTCTTCTGACTCATCTGGACCAGCGATGATCCCTGCTTCGCCTAATTCTTTGAGTTTTTCTTTTCCGAGCATTCTTTCCGTCTAATTGTGCGGTATTGAAAGAAGAGGCAGGCGAAAAGGAGAACATTTGCCGAAAGGATGACCCCATTGAAGAGGAGGATCTGGTTGTTCTTGCGGGAAATGGAGATGAGGCGACGGCGGACATTTCTTTCAAACTTGGTTTCATCGGCAAACCATGTGGAGGCGTAGTAGTGGTGAGCAAAGAGGGCAAAGTCTTCATCGATTCGGTTAAAATAAGCGGCGGGAAAGGCGATATCTTTATTTTCTCCTTTTCCACCAAGTTCTCGTACTGCCATGTCAAATGGGGCAAAGGTACGGTGAGCGACCCGATAGATGATCGACTCTTTGTCATTACCGGGATAGGCCAATGAATAGGTATCCCACCGAGATTCTATGAGATCAATACACCGCTTCAAGACAGGATGCCCTGGTCGAGAGCCAATCACATTATTACAAACGCTAACCGAGCTACTGATGATCGGCTCATGCGGTGTTTCTATCCCACAATAGAGGTCAAAGCTTTCGTTAAAAGAATCAAAAGGGTTGAAACATTTGACGTCGTGATCGACGTAAAGCCCCCCTTCTTGATAAAGAAGTTCGTAACGCATGAGATCTGATTTTTCGGCGTAGTTATCAGAAGCTTCGAAGTGAGTTTTCAGTTTCTGAAACTTAAAATCGGAAATAAACTTAAGCTCCATTTTCCTATGAGGCAGGGCCCGTCTTCTATCGGTCCAAAACTTAAAGGTCCAATCGGGATGGTGTTCGACCCATGATTTCACATTATCAAGTGACTCTTTGGGAAAGGGGTTAGGCCCCAACCAAATAAAGTGAATCACCTTGGGAATTTTTATCTGATCTGTCTTGAGGAACTGAAGGTCTTTGTTTTTTTCGTAAAGCTCGCGCAAGCTGTGGATGTTTTCATAGTCTTCATGGGTTTTGATAAACTGCCAAACACTCTTTTCTGCTCCCATGAGGGTGTTGAAGTCATCTGTTTGCTTCATTTGACTCTGTTTTTCACATCCTGCAAATAGGAGTAAAAGGGAAAGGATTAGCAATCTCATTGTTTACCTCTGACTTGTCTGCTCATAAGAACGTATATGATAAAAGAGGCGATGATTACCAGCAAACTTAAAAGCTCTACTCTTAAGATCTTGGCATCTCGACTCCTGAGCTTACAGAGCGCCCTAGTGTAGTATTTATCTTCTTCTGACTCAAAGTTATCATGCCAGGAGGTGTCATAGTGGTGGATGGAGTAAAACCCGGGAAGACCACTTTTTGGATAGAAGTAGCAGGCGGGAAAAATGATGTCGGTATTTCCTGGCTCGCCTAAGTGATCCCGAAGAGCATAGGTCATTGCAATATAGGAGCGGTGAGCCACCCTTCGCGCTAAAGCAAGGGGGTCGGTTGAGGCAAATCTCTTCGTCACTTCATCCCACCGGTCAAGAGCCACTTGGATCGTCTTTCGAAGAACAGGATGGTGGGGGCGGGCTCCAATAATGCCAATCCCTGCGGTCAAGGCGAGCTCTTCAATCCCTTCGTGGGGCATTTCTAAGCAGGCATAGAAGTCATACCCTGTGTGCAAGCTATGAAAGGGGCGGAGACACTCTGCATCATGATCGATGTAAACCCCTCCCTCTTGATGGAGAATTTCATAACGCCAAAGGTCTGCTTTTTCTCCCCAATTTGTCGACTCTTCAAACTTTTCTTTCAAAAACTCAAATTTAAAATCTTTGACATAGTGAACTTCCATATTATTGCAGGGGGAAGGGCGAGGGCGGTCGGTCCAAAATTTAAAAGTCCAGTCGGGATGGTGGGCCACCCAAGAGCGAATATTTTTGACCGATCCCATTGGAAATGGTCGTGGCCCAATCCAAATAAGGTGGACAGTTGTAGGAATTTTAAGGGTGAGGCTGGAATCGAATTGGTGGTCTTTATTTTTCTCATAAAGGGTTTTATAAAACTCAAGATCCTCATAGTCTCTTTTGGTTTGAATGTAGCTCCAGTCTGTGGTCTCGAGCCCTTCCAATTGTTCAAAGGAATCTTGGAGGGTGATATGGGGAATCTTTTGTGTTCTCATCCCTCTAATTTCACTAGAAAAGATATAAAAAAAGACCAGGGGGCAAACGAATAAGAAGAGGATCATTTCTTTTTTCATCGCTTTACAAACCGGGGGCTAATTTCAAGTTCTACCTTTTTGTTTTCTAATCTCTCTAAGGAAGAAATGTCCATTTTCAGCCCTTGCTCGAATGTCGTTAAAAGATCTTTTGTCGAAATCTTTGGTGACTTTGCATGGATCCATTCGTTTTCCATGACAGTATTTAGCGGTAATCTGACCACCTTAGATTGATCATAATATAACCCAACTCGTAATAAATTTGCTTGCTTATTCCATAGTGCTTGCAAAATATTTGGGTTATGGAACTTCATGTGGAGAAAGTCGGAGTGGATGTCCTCTTTCTTGAAAAGAGCCATTCGGACGGAATTAGGGGCTCCCCATTCCCCTTCCATCTTGGAAAATTGCCAAGCATACACCCCTTCTTCCACTTCAACCTTCCTTTCCTCGGGGTGGTCATCAAGATTATTCCCTAAGCGGAAGTAAAACCCATGGGCTCCCGTCTCCTTTAGCAGCTTAACCCCTTCCTTCAAGTCTATCTGATCTTTGATAAGGTGGTCATCAAGGGCAAAGGTGACGTAGCGGGCAATCGAAAAGTCGCGGTTAAAAACCACCTTCCGAACCATTGGGGCAAAATCTTCGTAAGGGGTCTCGATCGATTGACGAATATAGATCACATTGGGAAAAGCCTCTTTGACTTTGTCATACCCCTTTTCATAGTGGGTATTTCCGACTCGATAGATCACAAATTGTCTGTGAAGATTTTCAACATATTTCTCCGATGACTCTAGAAAAGCGTAGAGCTGAAGGGGACGGTTATAGGAGAAGATAACGATATCGACAAGTTCTTCATCTCTGCTAAAGTCATGCCAAGGGTTTCGACCCAAGCAGTGGTAGTTTTCTTGTCTTAGCTCTATCTTTTTTTCTTTGCGAGAGAGGAAAAAAGGTTCTTGAACGTGGTAGGCATGTTTTCCCGCTAAAGCTTTGAGGGGGCTGGTCATGATATTCTCACATCCTTTCTGAGAAAATTTGCCCTCTTCAAGAAAATCTTGGAGCTTGATCTGTTTAAAAAGCCCGGCATAAAACGTTTGGTAAAAGAGAGGGCCTATACTTTTATTGTAGGCTGGAACACGAACCTCTTCGGCTGCTGTCATCCAAACGTCTGGGTCAGCAAAGTAGCGGTTGAGCTTCGCTAAAACTCCCGAATGAGCAAAAGACTCTTCCCCTCCTAAAAGGATAACTAACTCATCATTTTTGCACGAATGAATGGCTCGGTAAATGCTTTCTACTTCCCCCTCTTCTTCTTTATTTTGGATCAGGGTAACTCGCCCATTAAAATCGTGATTACTGATGTAGGCGCGCGCCGTAGCAAAAGCTTCTTTCTTTGAACCATCGTCGATATAAATGACCCGAAATGACTCATATTCCTGGTTGAGGGCTGAAAGTAAGTTTTGCTCACATGTTTTTTCGTTATTTTTTGCATAGGTAATGATAACAAAATTTTTATTCTCGGTCACTGGATGAGTGGCATAGGCGGTATGTTTTTTCTTTGCTTCTCTTTTTGCAATGATCTCTGCCTTTATTTTCCAAGCACCAAATCCCAGTAGAAAACCGACCCCTGTAAACATCAAAATATAGAAAAAACGTCGCATGTAATAGGCTCCTATAATCAAATTCTTACCTGCTGACTGCCACCTAGGGGTACCTGAGGGGATTTTCGATTTTTTTTCAGGTTCAAGGGGGCAAAACGACCACATACTTGCCTAAAGTAGGGGTCATTTTGCCCCTCTGGACCTGGAGAAAAAGAAAAATTCAAGCAGGTATCCATTAAGTGGCTGTCACAGGTCTTAAGCTGGGTAACTTATGTGATTTCTAATTCCCGTTCAACCAAAATTTTTACGCATAAGAGTCAATTGCAAAATTATTGACCAATCAATTTTTGGAAAATTTTTGGAAATTTTTCCGTTTGATGAAAATTCACATGCCCTTTAGGGTAGGATATTTAAGTAAAACGACAAAATTTGTGAAAAGAACCAAAAAGTGATCATCAATTATTTTCAATTGGCTCGTAGGGTTGCAATAAATAAAGGGGTTCAGTAGCCTGAAGGACCAATTATGGCTAAAGGTAAAACTCTTATTATCGTTGAGTCTCCCACGAAAGTGAAGACTCTAAAGAAATTTTTAGGAAGCTCCTATCATGTGGAGTCATCGGTCGGTCATATCCGCGATTTGCCCTCAAAAGGGTTTGGAATCGATCTCGAGAACAAGTTCGAGCCTGAGTACGAAAACCTCCCTGACAAAAAAGATGTGATCGCCAAGCTTCGCAAAACGGCGAAAGAGTGTGATACGGTTTACCTATCTCCCGACCCCGATCGTGAAGGGGAAGCGATTGCCTGGCATATTGCTCATATCCTTCCAAAGGGGCCCAAAGTGGAGCGGGTTACCTTTAATGCGATTACAAAAGATGCGGTTTCTGAGGCGCTCAAACACCCTCGAAAAATCGACCAATCCCTTGTCAATGCCCAGCAAGCCCGCCGCCTCCTTGACCGAATGGTCGGATATAAGATTTCCCCCATCATTTGGAAGCGGATCAAGCGGAGCAGTTCGGGAGGCAGCCTTTCTGCAGGACGGGTTCAATCGGTAGCTCTTAAGCTTGTTGTCGATCGGGAAAAAGAGATCGAAGCCTTTAACCCTATTGAATATTGGACCATTTCTACGACTCTCCAAGGAGATCTAAAAGAGCGCTCCTTTGTTGCCACTCTCCATTCGATTGGAGGGAAGCGGATTGAAAAAGAACTTGTCGAAGGGAAAGATGTGGTCACCGTTCAGAGTGAGATCGAGGCCAAAAAGCTTGTCACTCAGCTCAAACACTCCAACTTCAAGATCGCAAAGGTCGAGAAAAAGGAGAAAAAGCGGCGTCCTGTCCCTCCCTTCATCACCTCAACGCTTCAGCAAGAGGCAAGCCGCCACTATGGCTTTGCCGCTTCACGAACCATGGGAATCGCCCAAAGTCTCTACGAAGGGGTTGACCTCGGATCAGAGGGAACCGAAGGTTTGATCACCTATATGCGTACCGATTCGGTCCGCGTAGAGATGGAGGCGATCAATGCCGCACGCACACTCATCAATAGGGCCTACGGAAAAGAGTACCTCCCTTCCAAACCTAACTTCTACACCTCAAAGAAAAGTGCCCAAGATGCCCACGAAGCGATCCGCCCGACAAACCTCACCCATCCACCCGATGTGATCAAGTCTCACCTCACCCCTGATCAGTATAAGATTTACCTCTTGATCTGGCGCCGCTTCCTTGCTTCCCAAATGAACCCCGCGATTTACGATACCGTCTCTTGCGATATTGAAACCGACAAAGACCTTACCCTCCGTGCCACCGGGTCGATCATCAAGTTCAAAGGATTCTTAGCCGTCTACCAAGAGCGGGAAGATGTCGATGACGACAAAAAAGATGCCGAGAAACTCCTCCCTCCTTTGAAAGAAGGTCAAACCCTTAATCTCCTTGAAGTCGAGCCCACTCAATCATTTACCAAACCTCCCCCCCGCTTCACAGAAGCTTCCCTTGTTAAAGAGCTTGAAAAATCGGGAATTGGCCGCCCCTCTACCTATGCCTCGATCATGAATAAGATTCAAGGACGAGCCTATACCGTTAAAGAACGTCTAGCTCTTAAACCGACCGAGCTTGGAAAAATCATCGCTCAAATGCTCGAAACCCATTTCACGATGGTCATGGATATAAGATTCACCGCGCGAATGGAAGATCAGCTCGATGAAATCGCCGAAAACAAGCAAGATTGGAAGGAATTCTTAGACAAGTTTTGGACAAAGTTTGTCCCCGTATTAGAAAAAGCAGAAAAAGAGGCGGTTGTTCCAAAGGAAATGACCGATATCAACTGCCCAAAGTGTGGAAACAAACTCCAAAAGATCTGGTCGCGCGACAAATACTTCTACGGATGTTCCCACTACCCAGAGTGTAAGTTTACCGTTTCGATCGAAGCGCTCGAGTTTAAGAAAGAAGATTACGCCGAAAACTTTGACTGGGATCAACCCTGTTCAAAATGTTCCTCCCCAATGAAGATCCGCTTCGGCCGCTTTGGAACCTTTCTTGGATGTACCCGCTACCCTGACTGTAATGGCATCGTCAACATCCCGAAAAAAGATGAGCCCCTTCCCGATGACCTCCCCAAATGTCCTGCCATTGGATGTGATGGTGACATTAGGCAAAGAAAAAGCCGATGGGGAAAACCCTTCTTTAGCTGTTCCAACTACCCAGACTGCGATGTGATCGCCAATCAAGTGGATGAGCTAGAGATCAAATACCAAAACCACCCGAAAACCGCCTATGTCAAGAAGGTGAAAAAGGGAGCGAAGAAAACCGCTGCAAAGAAAAAAGCGACCAAAAAGAAAACCACCCGAAAAAAAGCTGTTGGAAAACCTCTTTCCCTTTCACCCGAGTTAGAAGCCATTATTGGCGCTAAAGAAATGTCTCGCACCGAAGTGACCAAAAAGGTTTGGGAGTATATCAAAGCTCACGACCTTCAAAACCCCGATAATAAGCGGCAAATCGTTCCCGATAAAGCTCTTGCAAAAGTTTTTGGCCACTCCGACCCAATCGACATGATGAAACTTGCGGGCATCCTCAGTGCTCATCTTACGTAAGATCCAATACTTTCTTATTTACTGTTTTGTTTTTTTTGGCCCTCTCGGAACCCTTCTCACCCCCTCTTTCATGCCCTATGCCTTCCGCTTCTACCACTTCTTCCTCCTCTTAACGCCCCTTCTTTTCTTCCGCCTAAAAACCGATCAATGGAAAACGGTCCTTACCTTTGTCCCTTTCCTCGCCTACTGCCTCATTTCAGCCTACTTTACCCATAATAAAGAGGTCGATCGAGATGCCTACCCCCTCTTCCGCGCTTTCCTCTTCGTCTCGCAATGTCTGTTTATGTTTGGAGCAGCCTTCTGCCTTGAAGAAAAAGCGCGAGGGCGACTGATTCGCCTTTATTTAGCAGGTTTTTTGATCTCGTTAATCATGGGTTATACTTTTTACTTGGGTTACTATTCGGGAAAAATCTCTTTTGCTACCCTTCAAAAGTATTCTGTAGAAACCCAAATGGGGTGGGGACTTCTCCGCTTTTCTCCCGGCACTTATCCCAATGAATATGGGAATGTCTCAAGTTTTGTCCTTGCAATCCTTCTCATTGCATTTGCTAAAAAGCCTCGCTTTCTCCTTTTTGTTTTTGCTTCTCTTACTTTTATAGCCCTTCTCTTAACGACAACCCGCGCCGCCTACCTCTCTTTTCTTGTCACGGTCATTTATCTTTGCATGACCTCTCGATCTGCTCGAAAAGTGGTCATCCAATTTTCTGTCGTTTGCCTTCTTTTTCTTTTCATCCTCAAATATTACTCAATCGATTTCTTCACGATCTTTATCAACGGAGTAAAGGCGATTAGCTTAAATTATGGGTCAACCGGAGTTCGCTTTACAGAGTGGATCAAAGGAGCCGTCGAGCTCAATGGCAATGTCTTTTTTGGAAACGGATTTGGAGCCAATATCCTAACTCACAACATCTATTTGGAGCTTCTCTATGAGCTTGGCATTGTAGGAATAGTGGTTTTGGTGGTTACTCTGGTTTACTTCTTTAGCCAAACCCGCCTACGCCGCCTAAGCCCTATTACCATTGTAGGGCTTATCCATGTTTTCCTCTTTGCGGGGAGTAACCACAACATGCACCACCACTTAACGTGGTTTACTCTTCTTTTACTAAGTAACTTTTTGTTTCAGAAAGACGAGGCAAGTGCTTTTTCGAACAGATCACCACTTTCCCTCCCCGCTTAATGACCACAAGATCTTTGACCCCAAGGGTGACAATCTCATCGCCAAAAATCATCGATCCTTCGGTATCGATCGCTTCGACAGCGCCCGAAAGAAAGTTCCCTGCGTCATCTTTAGGTAAAGCTTCTTCAAGCCGGTCCCAAGAGCCAAGGTCAGACCACCCAGAAGGGTAAGGGATCAGGAGGATGTTTTCTGTTTTTTCCATAATCGCATGATCGATCGAGATAGTGGGAAGGGCTTCAAAAGGAACGTCCCCTTGAAACCAGGCAAATAACTCGGGAGCATGGGTTTCAAACTCCTTTAAAAGGGTCTTAATTTGAAAAACAAAAATCCCCCCATTCCAATAGTAATTCCCCTCCTCTAGCAGGTGGGTTGCGGTATCGAGGTCGGGCTTTTCAACAAACCGCTTTACCTCCCCCTCTTCGGTCTTGATGTAGCCATACCCCGTTTCGGGATAGGTAGGGGTAATGCCAAAGGTGACAATCGCTCCACCGCGGGCTCCCTTTTCTGCTGCAGACAAAAGGTGGAGAAAATCCTCTTCCTTTTCAAAGTAGTGGTCCGAAGGGCAGACAATACAAACCTCTTCCTCTGAGGCTCCATTTTCTACCAAATGCTTTAGGGCAAGGAGGATGGCAGGAGCGGTGCTTTTGGTGGCCGGTTCAACAAGAACCGCCGCCTGGGCGCCTAGTTGCTCCTCGAGCATCGGAGCATATTTCTCGCTCCCAACAACTAAAACGGCATGATCTTTTGTAAAGCGGCGCACTGTTTGCTCTAAAAGAGAGCCCCCTTTTCCAAAGGAAAGAAACTGCTTGGGAATCTCTTCAGAAGAAAGGGGCCAGAGTCGGGTTCCACTTCCTCCAGCTAAGATAATGGCCTTCATCAGCTCACACCTTTTTTGGAAGGAGATTTCTCAACAAGAGCGCTGAAAAAAAGCTTTTATGATAAAGCACTAATGTGTTGTACAAAAAATTTTTGGATGAAATTACGCCCAGATTTTGGGTTCCAGTATTCTCGAAAGATCGAGAACATTGTCTATGGACAAGGTGAGATTTTGAAAGAATTCTGGGGCCGAAAAGATGGGTTAATTTCGACAAAAAACTTTTTTTACAACACACTACCAACCTATTTCTTTTTCTTGTGTTTTTCTGACATTATATTGATCTCCTGGAAGCATACCAAAGGCGTTCGTTGTTATTCTTCAGTTTTTGGATGAGAAGAATGTTATGCCCCCATGGAATATCAAAAATAGGGAGAGATTTCAATTGTCGCACAGTTTGTGCGACTTTTTCATAAGCAGCAAAGAAGGCCTTCATTCTAAAGATATTCGCCCTTGAAAAGCCTTCTATCCCAGGAAACTCTTTCTGGAGGTCTTTAGCTGCCCTTTCCAAGGTCTTGCTTCCCCAACCTTCCTGCTTTTGTTTTTCAACTATTTCTTTACCAATTTCCCAGTATAGCTTAATAAGCTCACTATTCACAGCTAAAGCTGCCTTAATTTGGGAAGACCGTATTTTAGCCTTTAAAGAGTTGATCAACTTTGTATACTCAGGGGGAGAAGCCTCCCCCTTTTTAGGAGATAAAAACGATTTTTTAGGCATCAAAAAAACCTTATTCTCTTTTTGCTTGCACTTTTTTGGAAGGGAATGCTTGTTTCAGTTCTCCTGATGAAGAATAAAGCATCCCCACCCAGTCAGCAACGCTGCGAGACTTAGAGCTAAAATTAACCCCTAGAACTAAGATATCTTTCCCATCAAGAGAGTACCTTTCTTTATAGTTCCTTTCCTCTGCTTGCTTAAACGCAATATCAGCTGTTTGATACCCAAACAAGTTCAAGAATTGGTTTTTGCCTGCGCCAGCATCCCCACATTTAACTCTCTCTGCATCGCCCCTATCTCTTCGATAGGGAACTGCTTCGAGGGATCTAAATTTGGGGCGCTGGCTTTGGCAAACTCCCAATTCTTGAACTTGTTTGGGTATATCAAGTTTAAGTTCAAAAATACAGATAGCATTAGGCGTCTCACAAACAAGATCTATCCGACCAGTATTTGTTGCTATTTCAGTGAATGTTTTGATACCAGAAACTTCTAGCAAAGTAAAAAAAACCGCTTGGTAGAACCCCTCATCCGCCTGGTTAAAAAGATGGTATGCAACTTTTGAAAAGTGGATGTTTATTTTCGCGATAAATGCTTCAATGCGAAGTAGCTCCATATCTTGGAAAATTTCTTTAGCAGCCCTTTTAATGATTAAAGGCTCAGCTTCTGTAAACTCTTCAATAAGAGAATTAAAAAAAGCTTGCTCAACCTCTCGATTAGGAAAGTCTAGCTGATAAGAATCCTCCTGAGAATTGTAGCCCTTTATCGTTAAGTAGCCCGTCTGGAACATCATCGCAGATAGATGGATCCGGTCAAGGTTGCTGATGTCTGAAAGAGTCGTTCTTAAAACCGACTTCCCCCTCAGAGAGGTGACCAACTGAGGTTGCTTTCTAATTTGATTGATTAGAAAGGAAGGGGTTCCAGTACTATACCAGTAGCCTGAAGGATCTCTTTTACTCATAAAATTAAGCGTAGAAAACGGGTTGTAGACACAAATATCACTTTTTGAAAACCGATAACCGTTATACCAACTTCGAACCTCATCTATAACAGATTCCTCTGAAGCATCCTGATCTTGCTGACGCTTTTCATGAACAACTTGTTGAATATGATCTTTAAATGCTTTCCTTAGTTCTTCTTCGGTATATCCCATGATTCCCGCATATTTTGGATCCATTGTAATATCATTTAAATTGTTAAGAGAAGAAAAAAGAGAAACCTGAGAAACCTTGCTAATCCCTGTTATAAATGTAAACTTTAAATGTTTGTCCAGGCTTTTAATCGTTCCAAAAAAGTCCCTCAAAATATCCCTATTTTTTCGAGCGATATCGAGATCCTCCAAGCGATTTATGATTGGCTTATCATACTCATCGATCAAGATGACTACCCTACTTTTGTATTTATTTGCCAACCCTACAACTAGCGTATCCAGTGCAACTTGGATATCAGCTGTAATAAGGGAAACGCCGTGCTCTTTAGCAATGATTTCCAGTCGAACCTTTAACGATTTTTCCAGCTGATTTGGAGTAGTACTCGCAACTTTCGAAAAATCTAGGTAAACAACGGGATAGCTTTGCCAGTCATAGTCACTCTCATAAAGCCCACACCCCTTAAAAAGCTCCTTATTGCCAGAAAACACCTCATATAAGGTATCTAAAAACAACGACTTACCAAATCTTCTAGGGCGAGATATAAAGTAATAGGGGGACCCTTCATCCAGCAACTGTTTAATAAACGGAGTTTTATCAACGTAAACATAGTCACCCTGCGAAAGGATTTTTCCAATACTCTGAATGCCAATGGGTAATTTTTTCATCTATTTAACCTTTAGATCATCTCCTGAATCAGGGAAAAGCTCTCGAATGACTTCCCCAGACTCAGAAAGGAGCTCTCCCTTCCACTCAGAGACATTTCGAGTCTCTGAGGAAAAGTTTGCTCCTACGATGACGATATCCTTTCCTTTATTGATATAGGGCTTAAAGTACCCTTTCCGATGGATTTGCTTTAGAGCACCATCCGCACAACCATCCAGCTTAAGCTCGAGAATATATTTCGTCTTGGCCATCTCTAAAACAACATCGATCCGTCCTGTATTTGTCGATCGCTCCGATAGTGGGTCAAACCCCATCCCATGTAACATCGCTAAAAGCATCGCTTGATAGGTCCGCTCTTTAGCACCCGAAAACGCCTGATAGGCAAAACTCGAAAGCCCCACTTTAATATGATCAAATAAAGCGCCTACCTGATATTTCTCCAAAGCATTTACAAATACTTCCGAAGACCTGACATCAGCCGTGCTTGTAAAATGTTTCACCAAGGAATCCATAAAAGCTGTTCTCACCTCTTCATTTGGGATCCCCAAATGGTAGCGCTTTGAAATGGGATGATAATCTTTAATGGTAAAATAGCCTGTTTGGTACATCAAAGCCTCCAAATCGATATTCTCCAAGGAGCTAATATCCATAAGTTCATTCTTTTTTGCTGTCGTTCCATCCAAAGAAACCATCGATTGAGGATGACCTTTAAGCTGGTCGATCAGAAAAGAAGGAGTTCCCGTGCTGTACCAATAGCTCGCTGACTCTTTTTTGCTCATAAAGTTGAGCGTAGAAAACGGGTTGTAAACACGAATATCACTCCTTGAGAACCGATAGCCGTTGTACCAACTCCGAACTTCATCTAAAATAGCCTCCTCTGAGGTTCCATCTTCCCCTTGGCTCCTTTCTTGAACCATTTTTTCAATATGGTCTTGAAAAGCATCTTTCAGCTCCTCTTCTGTATACCCCATGATTCCCCCATACTTTGGATCCATGGTGATATCGTTCAAATTATTGAGTCCCGAAAAAATGGAAACCTGAGAAAACTTACTCACCCCGGTGATAAAAGAAAGCTTAAGATACTCATCCAGACTCTTTAGCGTTGCAAAAAAATCTTTCAAGATCTCTCTATTTTCCTGAGCAATCTCAAGGTTACCCAAGCGGTCTATGATCGGTTTATCATACTCATCAATCAACACCACCACCTTGCTATTTTTTGCCTCTGCAAGACGGCTGATCAAACAATCAAGTCCCTCCTGAACGGTGGGGGTTTCTACCAAGACGCCCCTATCCGCCCCAGCTCTCTTGATCGCCCTTTTTAGTCCCCCTTCAAACTCCTCCGAAGAGCGATTAATCACCTTAGAAAGGTCAAACCGAACCACCGGGTATTCTTTCCACTGGTAGCCACTCTTGTCGATCTTGAGCCCCTTAAAAAGCTCTCGACCTCCAGAAAAAACCTTCTCCAATGTGCTCAAGAAAAGAGATTTACCAAACCGCCTTGGCCGCGCGATAAAGTAGTGAGGAGACCCCTCATCCAAAAGATCCTTAATGAAGCCGGTTTTATCGATATAAACATAGTCTCCCCCCGAAAGAATCTTGCCAATACTCTGAATGCCAATAGGTAATTTTTTCATTTAGGATCGCCTCTCCCCCCATTTTAAGGCATATCCCTGACAAGTTCAAGAGATTTTAGCCGATCCTCCACGAAGGCTTGGAACTCCTCCTTAAAGCGCTCTTTACGGAAAGTTTCAGCGTGGGCTCTGATCCTTTTAGGATCAAAGCTTTTCCTTTCAAAAGCCTCAATCGCCTCAATGAGAGAAGGCACCGTCTGCTCACGAAAAAAAAGCCCCGTTTCACCCTCAATGACCGTCTCCAGAGCGCCCCCCTTGCCAAAAGCGATGACCGGGGTCCCACACCCTTGCGCCTCCACCGGCAGAATCCCAAAATCCTCAAGCGCAGCAAAGACAAAACCCTTGGCTTTCTGAAGGTATGAGCGGAGCGTTTCCCTATTCTGGTAACCAAGAATTTCCACATTTTTCTTCGCTTTACCTTTCACCTTTTCCATATCAGGCCCGTCCCCAATGACCACAAGCTTCTTATCAGGCATCTGGCTAAAGGCTTCTACGATCAGATCTATCTTTTTATAGGGAACCATCCGAGATGCGGTCAGATAAAAGTCCTCTTTTTGGTCTGTAAACCCAAAATAGTCCACATCAACGGGAGGATAAATGACAGCAGCCTCTTCACCGTAGAGTTTTTTGATCCGACGGGCGACATAGTGGGAGTTAGCGACGTAGGCATCGACACGAGAAGCTGCTTGCGCATCCCACATCCGCAGGTAGTGGAGGAAAACCTTCACGATCACCCCCTTTACACCACTTTTAAGCTTTGATTCTCTAAGGTATTGCTGATAAAGATCCCAAGCGTAGCGCATCGGGGTGTGGCAGTAGCAGATATGGAGCTGGTCGGCATGGGTCAAAACTCCCTTTGCAACAGCATGGGAAGAAGAAATCACAAGGTCATAGCCAGAAAGATCAAATTGCTCAATCGCAATCGGAAAAAAAGGGAGGTAGGAGCGGTATTTTTTCTTTGCCCGAGGAAGCCTTTGAATAAAGGAGGTCTTTGCCTTTTCAAACGGGGTCCCCACCACCGCTTTCGGATCTTTCACTAAAGTAAATAGGTCTGCGGGGAATACCTCCAACAAAGCCTCTAAGACCTTTTCGGCTCCCCCCATCGTCGTTAACCAGTCGTGTACAAGCGCTACTTTCATAACGCTGCACTATATGGAGAAAGGCTTAGAAATGCAAATCCCAATTGAGCATTGGCCTGTTACTTATTGCTTGAAGAGCTGCTACTGCTGCTTTGACGCATTCGCTCAACTCTTTCACAGTAGCTATCTTTTTGACTCTGTGGTAACTCCGAGCTATTGACCCTCTTTTTAAAAGCATCTATATCACATGCACGTGGACATTTCTGAATTTCCTTAAGTTGGTCTTCCAGAGTTTGACCTATGGAGCTATTAGAGCTTGAGAAGGAACTGTTACTAGCTTGCTGATTATTATCTACTAGGATATGCGATACCAAAGCATCTTTTTTGGATTTTATCAATTTATGAATAATCTTACTGTTATTATCGTGAAGGGTGATTTTATCTGAGCTTAATTTATAGCAAGGCCACTGTAAGAGCCAACAAGCTTCAATAAGAAGATTTTTATCAATTATATTTTTTTTGCTTAGCAAATGAGTACTGTTTTTTTTCAAGAACCTAATAATTTTCTCTTGGTATGAGGTCAAAGAAGCCTCTTTAGCTAACTTGATTAATGAATCAAGCGCCTTTTCAGATAATTTTGGGTATACTTTGGTAATTTCTAAAATAACCTCGAGAAAATCAGGTTGGAGAGCACAACCTAAAAAACAGATCTTTTGAGCCTTATCTTTCAGATTGAGAATTAAATCAACTGCAGTTTCTTCAGCGGCGATTTTTTTTTCTTTTATAATCTCATTTAAAATATCTAAACCTCCTCTGAGAGGTATTGTATTAATATTCTCCAAGCAAATATCTAAGCATTCTTCTGATACCTTTGACTCCTTTTTTATGAGGCTTATAACTTTGGATCTTACATGAGGAAAAAGACTAAAGACCCCACCTTTAAAAAACTCCTCTAGGGCTAAATTTAGGTCGCTGGAGCTATCTATAGCTTTACACAAATTAACAACCTTAGGTAACTTGCAAAGTTCTTGTACAGAACTTATAGAAGGATAGTGCTTTTTACAAAACGGAATAACTCTTGATCTTATGCCAAAAAATTTTGATTTTTGTAATTCCGATAAAATCAAAACAAACTTTTCTTCATGACAGTCATGTTGTCCAAATTGCTGGGGTATTGTTCCAGAACCCACTGGATTTTTATTGAAAGAATCACCTACTCGTTCTTTCCTTTTTTTTATAAAATTAAAAAGCTTTTCTTGAAGATCATAGGATTCAGATTTAGAAGCTTTCTTTAATCCTTCAAAAGCATTTTTCTGAATGCTCTCTGTACCATCTAAGCTGATATTCCATAAGGCATTTATCCTGCTTTGCTGAATAAAAGGCGAAGAAGCTGTTGATGAAAAATCCAATATCACCTTTAAACACTTCTCTTGCCCAAGAAGCGTATTACTAAGAATAGCTTGCTCCAAAGTCTTAATAATTTTTACACGGAAGCTATCATCATATGACGAACTTTTAATAAGCTTCTTAAGCAAACCAAAAAAAAATTTTGCTTCTTTCTTATTTTTTAATGACTCACTTTCCTTTAACAGCAGCTCTAGCTTTAAGAAAGCTTTGTCTTGAGCCATTAAAATATAACGGAATGAATTGAAAGAAAAGGATTTAGAACTAAATTCGCTTAACTCTTTTAAGAAAAAACTCTTAATGGCTTTGATATCATTTGCAGCATCTAACTTTTTTTCAATTTTCACATAACATAAAGCAACCCAAATTTCTGTTTGAAAAAAACATTTAATCATTCTTTCTTTACGGGCATCTATAGTTTCTCTAGATTTCCTTTTTTTCTTACTGATAGCGCTTTGGTTATAGGACTCGTTATTAATTAGTTTTGTGACTTTTTCCATGCCTCCAATCTCATAAATAGTATTCATAATATCAACTAGCGATTCTATGCAATATATTTTGTGATTTTTATTAACTAAAAAAATAATTTTTTCTACAACACTATCTAGTACAAGGGCTGTTTGGTGAAGCTGTCTTATTAGTTTGTTGGCCTCCCTTAATTTTCTTTTTTCTTTTGGTTCTAAAAGAGCATTTACAATTACTTGATTGTCTAAAAGCCGTGGACTTCTATTCAAAAGTTGAAAATTCATTTCTTGAATGGGTGCTTGTTTAATATATTCAGCGGCACATTTAACTAACTCCTTATACTGCTTAACCTTCTCATGCGCATTACACTCTTCAAAGCATCTTGCAAAAAGGCTCAGTTCATATCCTTTAGCTAAATCTCGTGGCTTGCTAAATAAGTCATCAAAAAAGGCCTGTAATATATCTTCGTTTTTATAGGAAAGGTAACCAGAGGTCATCGATAACATCAGTCGATAGCGAGGATCAAATTTATTTTTTTGAATAAACTCCTTAACCTTTTGTTGATTTCCCTCCAGGTACCACCTTGCTAGATGTCTAGCAGCAAAAAACTCTTGAAAGGTTAAATGAATAAAGCGCCCTTCTCTTTTTTGTATCCGAAAAATCCCCATTTTTTTCAGTTCAGTCTCTGCCACTTTTTTTAGACATCGTCCAATATCTCTTGAGCTTAAATATAAGCTTCCATCTTTTTCGCAAGTTGCCTTCCAAGCTAACGTTTCTAAAGCTAGTGCAATAGGGTTTGCTTCATCTAGATCAAAAGGATTTGAGAGATCAACCACATCATCGTGACTATACTTCCCGCTTTCATGCTTCATAAGAAAACGCTTACATAGCCACTCCGTAATTTCTATGTAGATTGAAGTAATAGTAATAGGACGTTCTAGCTTAAAGGTTTCCTCCCTATCGAGAAATAACGTACATAAGAGAGTAAGGTTAATCGGGATGGACGCTAAGCTCTTTAAAATAGGCTCTTTTTTTAACTCCGTCTCAAGATTCTCTTTTCTTTTTGCCTTTTCTGCACTGTTTAGGTTTTGCTTGCGCTGTTCAAAGTAAGTTTTAACATATTCAAAGATTCCCTCATCATCAAATCCTAAAACTTCGAGCTCTGATACTTGATTAAAACGTGAAACCCTTTGAGGTCTTGAAGTTAAAAGAATATTAGGAAACGCTTTTTTAAGCTGGTCAAATAGGCCTTGTTTGGAGGCAGAGAGTTCATCGTATCCATCCAAGATTAAAAGAGACTTTTTTCTAATATCTTCTTTGTTGAAAAGATCTAAAAGCGCCATTTCTTTCATCCCACATTCTTCTGCTAGGATTTGATAAATGCTTTTGTTTTCGTACTTCTTTAGTTCGAGGTTTCGCAAGGGCGTCCAAAACAAAAATTTAAACTCTTTGTTCCATAGTCTACCATTTGCCCAATCGAAAGAAACATGGTGACAAAATGTACTTTTCCCTGAACCTGCAGAGCCAAAAATTATAACTCTTTTCTCACCCTTTTCTTCTAACTTCTTAGCATTCCAGATTTCTTTGGGGAGTATTGGCGCCTTTGGTTTAAAAATCGCCTCATGTGTAATGGGTCTTAAATCTTGAACTCCAGAAAGTTTTTCATTTTTTAGTTTTTGATTTTGCTCGTCCCTTTCCTCTTCTTTAATCATAGCAAGGCGTGTATAGGCATGCTCAATAGGCAAATGATACTCAAAGTCTCCATCGTCTTGCATATTCAATACGGTTAAGGTTTCTCTAGCTTTGTAGTTCTTCTCTAAGCACTCTTTCAGCTTCGCTTCGAGAATACTTTCTAACGGAACCGTTGTTCTGTTTTTAACGTTCTCTAGCTTTTTCTTTCTGGAAAGATCTCTGCTGATCATTGAAGTCCTGACACCGAGTCTTTCTACTTGCTTTCCTTGGTAGTGAAGAGCAATAAAATCTCCTTGAGCATTAATAAGCGCTCCTCCTGAAGATCCTGGAGCAGCCTTAGCGTTATGTCGAACCTCGCAATCAAAGACTTTGGTGACACTTCCCACATCGAAGCATAGCTTTCCCTTAACAAGGCGGTCTGTTGTTAAGACATCAGGGTGCTGAATCAAGGAAATGCGGTCATTAATACTGGGTTTCACTGAGTGGAATAGCGATAGTGCATGGTTATAAACTTTCGCAAGCACTTCAGTATGTTTAAGAGCGACGATAGTGTAGTCAAGGTGGTCTTCATCAACAGATTGAGGGTTGTTAATGGTTCCTTTTCTAGGACTAGTGACGAAGAAACCATTGCTTCTTTCGTATGGGTTTAGGTCTATTTCTGGTGTTAGCTCAAATTGAACTGTTTTTTCCTTGCGATATTTGAAAAAAACCGCTTGAGACTTTGCGGCAACCTTTTCATTAGGGACAACATGGTGGTTGGTAATCAAAAGATCTGAGCCTATTAAGACACCTGTCCCTCTAGTAGATGGGGTAATAATTAGACAAACTCCCTTCATTTTTTCTTGAATGATCTGGTTAAAATTGGTGAGATCGGTTGAGTAGGCAGTTGTGCCTTGAACAGTTAGCTGGTCTTCGTCTGAATCTGAGCTGTCAGTCGAACTGGGTGAGTTCCAATTATCAAAAGGCTCAGCATCTTCAGAACTTGGTGGGTTAGCTCTATCTTGGGTGTCTTGGGTTAAAAAGCTTTTGCTACTATCTAAATCCGAACTATCAGAAGAGCTAGTCCACCTATTTGTTGTGTTTTTGAAGCTGTCTTGGCTCTCATCTGAAGAGCTATCAGAGGAACTAGCGTCCCACAGTTCTGAAATTTTTTCTATGTTGTAAGAACTTGCGCTTGACGGCTCTGCTTTATTCTCAAATTTATGATCTGAGTCATCATCAAAACCAGAGCTGTCTGATGAACTATCAGAGCCCCACTTAGCAGGCTTTTGATAAGATACGGATCCAGTCATTTTAGAGCTCCTTCAGATAGTTAGATAACCCTCAATTGTCTTCAAGATCTACCAAAGCAGGGGATGATACTGATTTTTTAATTTTTTGTAAAAAAATTTAGACTGCACCTTAGCTTTTATCAGCAAAGTCAAATTACTTGTTGACAAAAAAAGTGAATATAAGAAGAATTGCAATTCAATATTTAACCTCAGGGAGTCGATATGTCAGGTTCTTCAAATTTTTTTCCAAAAAACCCTAGTCTATTATCTGGATGGAACGCTTTTCAAAAAGCAGTTGATCCTCTGATTAAGGCGACTTCTTTTGAGCCAAAAATTGCGACTGAGCGCTCGGAAGAGCTCTATAAAATTGCTAAAAATTATCGAAGTGCCATTTTTGAAGATAAGTCAGCTAAAACACTTACCCAAAAACAGCTTTCCAAGGAAGAAAGGACCCAAATTCTATATGAAAAACAAAAGGCCTTTCAAAAAGCTCTAATAGAGAAAAATATTCCTTTTCCTATGATATTAAAAGCATTAGAGATTTTGTCTTCTCAAGAAGTTCAGTGCTTTGACCAGTTGAAATGCTCTCTTTCTAAAACAAGTCGAATTTTTCTTGAGCTTTTCATATATAAATGTTCAATTGAAAAGAGGCATATCTATAAATCTACTGTTACTGACATCCAAAAACAGCTTAAAAAAGTCCTTTCAACTCTTCCAAAAAAAGAAGTAGAAACCCGCTTTGCCCTTCAGTGCTCTGCAGCTGCAACTAAAAAGCTTGAGCCTGGCAAAGGGAAGTGGACAGAGGTTGTAA
Organism: Candidatus Neptunochlamydia vexilliferae; assembly: GCF_015356785.1. Classification (NCBI taxonomy): domain Bacteria; kingdom Pseudomonadati; phylum Chlamydiota; class Chlamydiia; order Parachlamydiales; family Simkaniaceae; genus Candidatus Neptunichlamydia; species Candidatus Neptunichlamydia vexilliferae. The sequence continues at coordinate 28,441 of NZ_JAAEJV010000009.1, forward strand.
GAGATCACAGATCCCCCATTGCAAAAGGGATTGCTGAAATGGCTTTATCGGCTTCACCTACCTCTATCAACTTATCTGTGCTAGTCTCTCCACTTGTAGATCTTTCTGTCCGTATTTACAAAGAAATTGAGGAAAAATGGTACAAAGACATTTGGGCTTTAAGCTGGCATGGTGCAGAAAACGTACCAGATGAAACAGCCTTTAACCACCTCAGTCCTTTTTTAGAGGACGCTGATAAGCACAAGTATTTAGCCCAACAAGCTAGTTATCTGTTTATGCAAATCATCCAAAGCCCCGAAGCTGATCTCAAGCTAAAAAGAAGGGTTTTCGAAGGTAACTTCCCCAGCCTTTTAACCTTATCTCAAATTGAGAAACAAGAAATAAAATTATTTGGCAAAATAACATTAAGAAAAGATCCCTTTTGGAGGGTGCGATATGTTACAATTAAACATCTTGCCACTCTTGTGAAAGAGAAAGATCCAAATTTTGAAAAAGCAAGTTTACGTAAACTAGCTGCAAGGTTTCATAGAGAAAAACATCCCTACCTTGATGACCTCCTTTCTTCAACAATATTAGGATTGATTTATGAAAATCAAGACAAGCAGCCAATAAAAAGTTCTGATATAGATGGTAAAATCAAAAAGAGCCAAAGTCGAGAACAAGAAGTCGATGAAAAAATCAGACTTTATAACAAAAATCTTGTACCCAACAGACGGAAGCTTAATACGACTACTAGGGGTGATGGGGCATGCGCTATTCATGCGCTTCTTGGGAAAAAGATTAAAAATGAATATGTATTTTATTCTCCAAAGCCCACAGGAGATGTTCAGAGGGATGCAAAAGATCACTTTGTAAATGCCTTTCAAGAAGCTGTTAAACAAGCCCATTTCAAGAAAGAAATCATAGACTGCTTAGATGAATATTTTTCTAGGGAAAGCAAAGACTATCGATCTTTGATCGCTGGGCTTGATCTAAGTAGCTCTCAAAAACAAGACTTATACTCTTTTTATGTTCAGGTTTTAGATTCTCCAGAAATTGATAAGGAACTTTTCGAATTATTAAGAAAGGCAGCCTCTGCAACTAAGGGTTGGGATAAGCTTGAAGACCAAGAGCTTGCTCAACAGTTAAAGAAGGATCAAAAGCAGTGCTTGGATGCATTTGAACCTGTTCGAAAACAAGTTTTTAGCTGGGCTAAGGAAAAAGGAATCAAAGCCCTTGATGCCACCAAGAAGAACCTTAGGAAATTTGAAAGGTCAAGAGATAAAACGAAAAGAAACTATCTCCTTGAACATCGCAGTAAATACTTTGCAGGTATTAAGCCTTCAAGCTATTACTTAACCGACAACGAGCTTAAGCTTGCTTCTCTGCTATTTAATAAACAAGTCACACTGATATCTCGAGGTACCAAGCGAACAATTGGCTCTTCTACGGGAGAGGAAGTCACTATCCTACACGAAGGGCTTCATTACTCGCGCATTGACAGCTCAGAAAGACAAGAGCAAGGAACTTCAACACAAAACGCTCAATTGACTAAAGTAGACAGAGATGAATATGCAAAGCACGAAAAGCTACTATACCTCGAGAAAGAAGGATTAGAGGCTCAACAACACAGATTAAAACGCTTAAAAACAATGCTAGAGAAAAGCTCCAACGCTCTAAGCTCTAGCAGCTCTTCGAATAACAACTGATGCCTCAATCATCTGAAGGAGCTCTAAATGACTCTACCCATATCTTATCAAAAGACTGCTAAGTGGGACTCTGATAGCTCATCCGATAGCTCTGGCTTTGATGATGACTCAGATCATAAATTTGATAATAAAGCAGATCAATCAAACGCAAGCTCTTACAGCGCAGAAGAGATTTCAAAACTGTGGGACTCAAGCTCCTCCGGTAGTTCTTCAGATGAGAGCCAAGACAGCTCCAAAAACACAACAAATAGGTGGACTAGCTCTTCTGATAGTTCGGATTCAGATAGTAGCAAAAGCTTTTTAACCCAAGATACCCAAGATAAAGCTAATCCACCAAACTCTGAGGACAATGAACCTTTTGATAATTGGAGCTCATCCGGTTCGACTGACAGCTCAGATTCAGACGAAGATCAGATAGCCATTCAACATACAACTGCCTATTCAACCGATCTCACCAATTTTAACCAGATCATTCAAGAAAAAATGAAGGGAATTTGTCTGATTATTGCGCCCTCTCCTAGGGGGACAGGTGTCCTAAATAGGGGGACAGGTGTCCTAATAGGCTCAGATCTTTTGATCACCAACCACCATGTTATCCCCAATGAAAGGATTGCCGCAAAATCTCAAGCGGTTTTTTTCAAATATCGCAAGGAAAAAACAGTTCAGTTTGAGCTAACCCCAGAATTAGATTTAAACCCATATGAAAGAAACAATGGCTTCTTCGTCACTAGCCCTAGAAGAGGAACAATTGACAATCCTCAGTCTGTTGATAAAGGCCACCTCGACTACACTATCGTCGCTCTCAAACATACTGAAGCACTTGCAAAAGTTTATACCCATGCACTATCGCTATTCCACTCAGTGAAACCCAGTATTAATGACCACATTTCCTTGATTCAGCACCCTGATGTCTTAACAACAGACCGCCTTGTTAAGGGAAAGCTATGCTTCGATGTGGGAAGCGTCACTAAAGTCTTTGATTGCGAAGTGCGATATAACGCTAAGGCTGCTCCAGGATCTTCGGGAGGAGCGCTCATCAACACTCAGGGAGATTTTATTGCTCTTCACTACCAAGGAAAAAAAGCAGAAAGGCTCGGAGTGCGGACTTCGATGATCAGAAAAGATCTTTCCAAAAAGAAAAAGCTCGGGAAGGTTAAAAGTAGAACAACGGTTCCATTAGAAAGTATCTTGGAAGCCAAATTAAAGGAGTGTTTAAAAAAGAGCTACAAAGCTAGACAAACTTTAACCGTATTGAATATGCAAGATGATGGAGACTTTGAGTATCATTTGCCTATTGAGCATGCCTATACACGCCTTGCTATGATTAAAGGAAAGGAAAGGGACGAACAAAATCAAAAGCTAAAGAATGAAAAGTTATCTGTAGCTCAAGATTTAAGGCCCATTACACATGAGGCAATTTTTAACCCTAAAGAAGAAGTACTTCCTAATGAGATTTGGAAAGCAAAAGAATTAAAGTCAAAGGTGAAAAGGATTGTGGCTTTTGGATCAGCAGGCTCCGGAAAAACCACATTTTGCCATCATATTTCTTATAAGTGGGCACAAGGAAAATTATGGAATGAAGACTTTGAGTTTTTATTTTGGATGCCATTACGAAACTTAGAAAAATATGAGCACAACGATATTTACCAAATTTTAGCAAAAGAATGTGGAGTTGATCAAGAAGAGCTTATCGATCTTCTTAAACAAAAAAAGGTTCGAAAAAAGTCTCTCCTCATCCTTGATGGCTATGATGAGCTTTCAGTTTTTAAGGAAGGTTTATTCAAACAATTTAAAGAAAATTTTTTTAATATTCTTTTAACATCAAGACCTGATAGGGTTATGGGCTTTAATCAGGAAGCAGAGCTTGAAATTCTGGGGTTTAATGGTGAAGGAATAGGTAAGTATATCAATGCCTATTTTAAACACTGTAAAAAGATACTTAGTGACCAAGAGAGAACAAAAAGAAAAGAAAACCTAAAAAACGAACTTGAAAAAGAACCAACCCTAAAAAGCCTTGCGTCCATCCCGATTAACCTTACCCTATTATGTGCTCTATTTTTCGATAGAAAAGAGACATTTAAACTCGACCACCCTGCAACTATCAGTTCTATCTATGTAGAAATTACGGATTGGCTTTGTAAGCGCTTTCTTGTAAAGTATGAGAGTAATCACCGTAAAAAGGATGTAATTGATCTTTCAAACCCTTTCGATATAAATGAAGCAAAACCCATTGGCCTTACCCTGGAAGCTTTAGCATGGAAAGCAACCTGTGAAAAAGATGGAAGCCTATATTTAAGTTCAAGAGACATCGGAAAATGTCTTAAAAAAACAACAGAAACTCTCCTAAAAAAAATGGGAATTTTTCGGATACAAAAAAGGGAGGGACATTTTATACACTTAACCTTCCAAGAGTTTTTTGCAGCTAAGCACCTAGCCAGATATTATCTGGAGGGATGCCGGCAGAAGGCCCAGAACTTTGTTCGTAAAAATAAGTTTAATCCTCGCTATCGACTGATGCTATCAATGACCTCTGGATGCCTTTCCCTCAAAGAAAACACCAACGCCCTTAAGGATTTCTTTGAAGATCTATTTGCTGCACCCCGTGACCTAGCAAGAGGGTATGAGTTGGTCCTTTTCGCTCGATGTTTTGAGGAGTGCAATAATCCTGAAAAGATCATCCCCCAATATAAAACACTCATTCAACAAGCTACTAAGTACATCAGGACAGCCCCCCTTCAAGAAATGAACTTTCAGCTTCTGAATCGTAACATAAGACTTCTGCATAATCCATCTATTGTGACCGCACTCCTTGAAAATCTATCAGAAAACCCAAAGCAAAAAGAAGCGACTCATCTGATAAGTCGTTTTGCTAAAGAAAAGATGCCTATCCCAAATAAGATCATAGCAACTTTAAGCATTGCTGAAAATTTTGGCTGGGATCATTCCCAGTGGAATATTCTTTCCACCCTTCTGAATATTGCTAAAGAGGGGCAAGCTGGAGCCAAAAAAGCTCTAGCTGGTCTTATTAGAATAGTAAGCATTTCTTCTCTCGATACGGACTTTTGGGATGTTCAAAGTGTAGCTGCTGACTCTCTTGGAGAAATTGCTAAGGGGAGGCAAGCTTTTGCTAAAGAGGCTTTAAACGCTCTTATTAAAGTGGCAAATAACCCTTCTATTAATCATTACATTCGAAGGAGTGCTGCTAACGCTCTTGCAAAGATTGATACCAAAGAGGCTTTAGATGCCCTTATTAAAATGATAAATAACTCCTCTCTTGATCGGGGTGTTCGAAATAGCGCTACCGATGCTATTGAAGTGGTCGCTAAAGAGTGGCAAACTCTTCCCAATGAGGTTCTAAATGCTCTTATTAAAGTGGCAAATAACCCCTCTTTTGATCGGAACGATCAAAGTAGCACTGTTAAAGCGAAGAAAGGTCTTCCCAGGAAGGTTTTAGATGCCCTGATTACTATCCTAAATAACTCTTCCCTCTATCGGGATGTTCGAAGTAGCGCTGCTAACGCTCTTGGAGACGCTGCTAAGGGAGGACAAGCCTTCGCTAAAAAAGACTTAGACGCTCTTATTAATATGGCAAATAACCCTTCTGATTCGAGCATTCAAAAAAGCGCTACTAATGTCCTTGAAGAGGTTGCGAAAGAAGGACAAGCTTTTGCCAAAGAAGCTCTAGGAGCTCTTATTAATATGGTAAATAACTCCTCTCTTGATCGAAACATTCGAGGAAGCGCTGCTAACGCTCTTGGAATGGTTGCTAAAGAGGGGCAAACTGAAGCCAAAGAGGCTCTAGGAGCTCTTATTAATATGGTAAATAACTCCTCTCTTGATCGAAACATTCGAGGAAGCGCTGCTAACGCTCTTGGAATGGTTGCTAAAGAGGGGCAAACTGGAACCAAAGAGGCTTTAGATACTCTTATTAAAGTAGCAGCAATTCCCGCTACAAATAAATCTAATAGCCTGATAAACAATGGTTTAAGCGAAAGCGGCTTGCAAAAAACTTTTCCACAAAACACTCAAGGCAAATTAGTTAAGAGTGTTCCGGGAATTGCTTTTAAAGTAGCAAATAGCCCTTCTATTGACCAAAGCATTCGAAGGAGTGCTGCTAAGGCTCTTGGGAATGCTGCTAAGGGAGGACAAGTCTTCGCAAAAAAAGCCTTAGACGCTCTTATTAATATGGCAAATAGCCCTTCTGATTCAAGCATTCAAAAAAGTTCTACTAATGCCCTTGAAGAGGTTGCGAAAGAAGGACAAGCTTTTGCCAAAGAAGCTCTAGGAGCTCTTATTAATATGGTAAATAACTCCTCTCTTGATCGAAACATTCAAGAAAGCGCTGCTAACGCTCTTGGAATGGTTGCTAAAGAGGGGCAAACTGAAGCCAAAGAGGCTTTAGATACTCTTATTAATATAGCAAGTAGCTCTTCTCTTGATCGAAACATTCAAGGAAGCGCTATTAAAGCTCTTGAAGAGGTTGCTAAAAAGGGGCAGGCTGAAGCCAAAGAGGCTTTAGATACTCTTATTAATATAGCAAATAACTCTTCTCTTGATCGAAACATTCGAGGAAGCGCTGTTAAAGCTCTTGAAGAAGTTGCTAAAAAGGGGCAAGCTGAAACCAAAGAAGCCTTAGATACTCTTATTAAAGTAGCAAACAGTCCTTCTCTTGATTGGGACGTGACACTTGATGCTAATAGCTCTTCTTCTGATGAATACATGCTACTTGATACTAATAGCTCCTCTTCTGATGAATACATGCTATTTGATACTAATAACGTTCGAATGTGCGCTGCTGAAGCTCTTGCAAGGATTGCTAAAGAGGGAGCTCTTCCAAAAGAAACTTTAGACGCTCTTATTAATATGGCAAATAACCCTTCTCTTGGTCGGAACATTCAAAGGAGTGCTGCTAACGCTCTTGAAGAAGCTGCTAGGGGAAGACAAGCCTTCTCCGAAGAAGCGTTAGAAGCTCTTATTAATATGACAAACAACCCTTCTCTTGATCGAAACGTTCGGAGTAGCGTTGCTGATGCTATTGAAGCAGTTGCTAGAAGGCCATCTTTTCTCAAAGAACTTCTTGTAACAGTAGAGATGTGTTTTTGCTCTTATAAGGCAGACGAAAAGGACATCATTAATTCTCTTGGAGAGATTAAGTCGTCAATGCTTGCTAAAGAGGTTGCAGGCGCTGCTTCTTTTCTAGATATGTTAAAGCTTTGTTATTTGACCCAAAGAGGATTAACAATTTCTGAAGAACAAATTACTATTAGTGATAGACAAAATAAAGAATCTTTCGATATTAAGAAAAGTTATTTGAACTCAATCAATCCCCAACAGATATTGACTTCATCATATTCTTCAGCATTTTATAAAATATTGGGGGAATTTTCAGCACATTGAGAAAACATCCTCAAACTTGAGTTCCAGGACATCTAGCTCAGGTACCAATCGGAAGGATGGAAATTTGGTGAAGTCGCAGCTAACCATCAGTTTAAAAAATTGTCATATACAAAGTCATGTGACAAAGAAACCTTGCAAGCTAGAAATATTTTCAATATAGTCTGCTTCTTTATACAAACTGAAAAAGAAGACGCAGATGCACGTATTTATTCCAGGTGGCGCCGGCTACGTAGGATCTCTTTTGGTCCCCACCTTACTCAACGCCGGTTACGAAGTCACTGTTTATGATCTCTTTCTCTATGGAGAAGATGTTTTCAATGACATTAAAGATCATCCGAAACTCACCTTGGTGAAGGGCGATATCCGCGACCTCGACCATATGGAAGAGGCTTTGAACGGATGTAAAGCCGCTTTACATCTAGCTTGCATTTCGAATGACCCCAGTTTTGAGCTCGACCCAACGCTAGGGAAATCGATCAATCTTGATCCCTTCGAACCATTTGTTCAGATGGCTAAACGAAAAGGGGTAGAGCGCTTTATTTATGCTTCCTCTTCATCGGTCTATGGGGTCAAAGATGTTCCCAATGTGACCGAAGATATGGAGCTCACTCCCCTGACCGACTACTCGAAGTTTAAAGCTGCTTGTGAGGAAATTCTCTTTAAGTACCAAGATGAGAACTTCACCTGCTGCGTCCTCAGACCGGCAACGGTGTGTGGGTATGCGCCGCGGCAAAGACTCGATGTGGTTGTCAATATCTTAACCAACCTCGCCTTCAACACGGGGAAAATTAAGGTCATGGGAGGAGAGCAGCTCCGCCCTAACATTGAAATCCGCGATATGGTCCGCGCTTACCTCCATGTCTTAGAGATGCCTGCCGAAAAAATCCAAGGGGAGATCTTTAATGTGGGTTACCATAACCATTCGGTCAGAGAGCTCGGCGAAATTGTTCAGAAAACAGTGGGAAAAACAAAGGCAGTAGATATCGAAACGGTTCCGACCGATGATAACCGCTCCTACCATGTTTCCTCTCAAAAAATCGCCGACAAACTTGGCTTTACACCGAACTATACCATTGAGGATGCGGTGACCGGTCTTGTCGAAGCTTTTAGTGAAGATAAGCTTCCCAACTCTTTAGAGGACAAACGTTACTTTAATATTAAAACGATGCAGGCGGTAAACTTAAAGTGAAAGCTCTAGTACGTGACGAGCAAGATTTTTGCTCCTGTTTGCTCGACTATTTTGGAGCAATTTGTCCTCCTAAAATTGAGAACATTGTCCATAAGACAAGGCGAAATTTTTGGAGGATAAAGGGTGACCAAAAGAGGGGCAACCATGAGTAAAAACATTGTGCGTCGCGTACTAATTACAGGTGGTGCTGGTTTTATTGGAAGTCATTTGAGCGAACTCCTCCTTGAGGAGGGGCATGAGGTGATTGCTCTTGATAATCTTGCCTCGGGACGGGTGACTAACCTTCCGAAGCATCCAAACCTCACTTTTGTCGAGGCAGATATCCGCGATGTCGATGCGGTCCGCCCCCATTTCGAAGGGGTCGACTGGGTTTTTCATCTGGCTGCCCTTGCCGATATCGTCCCTTCGATTGAAAACCCCCGCGAATATTTTGAGGTCAATGTCGACGGAACCTTTAATGTTTTAGAGTGTGCCAAAGGGGCGAAGCGACTCCTTTATGCGGCTTCCTCTTCATGTTATGGCATTCCCGACACCTACCCGACTCCAGAAACAACGCCGATTCGCCCTCAATATCCTTATGCTTTGACTAAGTTTTTGGGAGAAGAGCTGGTGATGCATTGGGAGCAGGTCTATAAGATCCCTTCTCTTTCTCTCCGCCTCTTTAATGTTTATGGGCCACGTGCGCGTACGACGGGAACCTATGGAGCGGTTTTCGGAGTCTTCCTTACTCAAAAGCTCAACAACAAACCTCTGACCGTGGTGGGAGATGGGACCCAAACCCGCGACTTTACCTTTGTCAAAGATGTCGCCCGCGCCTTTTTAATGGGAGCGGAGTCGTCGGCATCGGGAAAAATCCTCAACGTCGGCAGTGGAAACCACTATCCGGTTAACAGGATTGTCGAACTGTTGAACCACGACTCGGTCAATATTCCAAAGCGGCCAGGAGAACCTGATTGCACCTTCGCCGATGTGAGCAAAATCGAAAAAACTCTCGGGTTTACAGCAAAAACCTCCTTTGAGGAGGGGGTTGCCCAGCTTTTAGCAAGTATTGAAGATTTTCGGGATGCTCCTCTATGGGAACCCGAAAGTATTAAAGAAGCAACCAAGACTTGGTTTGAATATCTTTCATAATTGGCTCGTAAGGAAACGTTATGTTTGAAAAAAGATTCTCAGAACTTTCGAATGTGATCCAAAACTGTGTCTACTCATCAGACACCCTCTTAAATCAAAACGAAGCGCTTGATCTCTTTCACAAAATGCTTCAGGAAACAAAAGGGACAGCTTTTGTCATTGGGAATGGAGGAAGCGCCGGGATTGCTTCCCACTTTGCCATCGACCTTCTCAATGCTCTCAAAGTGCCAGCCCAAACTCTCTATGACTCAAATGTGATGACCTGCATTTCAAATGACTATGGATATGAGGAAGTTTTTTCTCGTCCCTTAGACCTTCTTTTAAAAAAAGAAGACCTTTTGATTTGTATTAGCAGTTCGGGAAGCTCCCAAAATATTTTAAATGGAGCTGCAGTCGCAAAGGAAAAAGGGTCTCCTGTGATTACTCTGAGCGGTTTTGAGCCCGATAACCCTTTAAGAACATTGGGGAATCTCAACTTTTATCTGCCAGTTATGGACTATGGCCTTGTAGAGATGGGCCACTTTTTTCTCTTGCATACAATCATCGATTCATGGAAATTCAGTCAAACGAAAACGTCACTAGCCCATGCAAAGTAAGATTAAAACCTTTGAAGAGCTCGAAGAAATTCTAGAGAGCGAAAAGAAAGAGGGAGAAAAGATTGTCCACTGTCATGGGGTCTTTGATCTTTTGCATCCTGGACATATCCGCCACTTTAAAGAAGCAAAGGAGCAGGGAACAAAGCTTGTCGTTTCCATCACTCCTGACGCGCATGTCAATAAGGGACCGGGACGCCCCGCATTTAACGAAGAGCTCCGAACTGAAACTTTAGCCGCCCTTAACTGCGTCGACTATGTCGTTCTTAACGATAGCCCCGATGCGGTCAGCTGCATCAAAAAGATTAAGCCCAATGTCTACGTTAAAGGAAAGGAGTATGCTGACCATGGCGCTGACGTGACGGGAAAAATCTCCGAAGAAACAGCAGCTGTTGAAGAGACCCAAGGAACGGTTTACTATACCGACGATATTGTCTTTAGCTCCTCTTCCCTTCTCAATCAGTATTATGAGAACATCTCTCCGGAGCTTCGCGCCCTTCTTGCTGAAATTAAGGAAGCCTACTCTGTCGAAGACTTGATTGGCAAAGTGGAAGCTCTAAAAGATCTCAAGGTTTTGATCGTTGGCGATGCGATTATCGATGAATACCAGTTTACTGAACCGATGGGGCAATCGGGAAAAGGGCTGCACATGGTGGCCCGCTGCCGCGAAAATGAGCGCTACCTTGGAGGCTCTCTCATTATCGCCAACCACATTGCCCAGTTTTCTGATCATGTCACCCTCCTAACTTCCATCGGCGCACAGTGTTCCCATCGCGAGTTGATCGATGAGTTGATCGACCCCAAGGTGAAGCAACAGTTTATCCATTTGCCCAACCATGCCACCCTCACTAAAAAGCGATATGTGATGCAAGATGGAAACCGCCTTTCAAAGCTTTTCGAAACCTACTCCACCAATGACTCCCTCCTTTCCTCTAAGGAAACTGAGGAGGTAATCACCTACCTTAAAGAGCAAACCCAAGACTTCGACCTGATCTTGGTTTGCGACTTTGGCAATGGCTTTACAAACCCTCGGATTGTCGATGCGCTGTCCGACCTCCCCAACTTTTTAGCGATCAACACCCAAACCAATAGTGGTAACCGAGGCTTTAATGTCGTCACTCACTACCGACGGGCTGATTTTATCTCTCTGAATGAACCTGAACTTCGCCTGTCTGCCCATGATCGCTATAGTTCGATCGAGGGACTCGCTGCTGACATCTCTGAAATCCTCCAATGTAAAAACACCTGTATCACCCAAGGGGTGCGTGGAGTTTTCTGCTCTTCAGACAAAGAACCTGAAGTCCATATCCCCGCCCTTGTTACAAATACGATTGATCGGGTCGGTGCAGGAGATAGCTTTTTTGCCATCGCTGCGCTATGCGCTGCGAAAGGGTACCCCCTTTCCCTTGCTGGTTTCCTGGGTTCGATTGCTTCGGCCATCAATGTTCAAACCGTTGGAAACAAAGAGCCGGTCAAAAAAGTTCCCTTTAACAAATTTCTAACGAGGCTACTGAAGTGACCCCTGAAACTTATTTTTATGAAATGCTCCGGATCCGCCGCATCGAAGAAGCGATTGCCAGTCGCTACTCGGAACAAAAAATGCGGTGTCCCACCCACCTCAGTATCGGGCAGGAGGCGATTGCCGTTGGGGTTTCCGCCGCCATTAATAAAGAAGATCTGATGGTTAGCAACCACCGAGCCCATGCCCACTACCTTGCCAAAGGGGGCGATCTGAAAACGATGATTGCTGAAATTCACGGAAAAAAAACGGGTTGCTCGATGGGACGTGGAGGGTCGATGCACCTTGTCGATCGCTCTGTTGGGTTTGTAGGATCGACCCCTATTGTTGCTGGAAGCATTCCAATAGGAGTAGGGCTTGCTTTTGCCTCTTCTCTTAAACAGGACGATCTTCTCACCGTTACCTATATGGGAGAGGCAGCTACCGAAGAAGGGGTCTTTGCGGAAAGTCTCAACTTTGCCAGCCTGAAAAAACTTCCCGTCCTCTTTGTCTGTGAAAACAATCTCTATTCGGTCTACTCTCCTCTCTCCGTCCGCCAATCAAAAGAGCGCGACCTTGTCAAAATTGCCGAAGGACATGGCATCTTCTCCCAAAAAGGGAATGGAAATGATGTGGAAGAAACCCTCACCCTTGCTAAAGAAGCGGTCCACCACATCCGAAACGGCAATGGTCCTGCATTTCTCCTCCTTGACACCTACCGTTTCCGGGAACATTGCGGCCCGAACTTTGACACCGACCTCCCCTACCGAACAATCGAAGAGTTTAGTCACTGGCTTGAAAAGTGTCCGATAAAAACCTACCAAAAACAGTTTACTGAAGATACCATCCAAGAGATGGAAGAAAAAATTAAGAAGGAGGTCGATGAAGCCTTTAGCTTTGCTGAGGAAAGTCCCCTTCCCGAGTTTGATCTCGATTATGAACTGACCTACGCAGAGTGATGATGGAACGATCGATAAAATTTAACCAAGCTATTTTAGAAGGAACCTCCCAAGCAATGGAGGAGGACCCTTCGGTTTATCTCATGGGACTCGGCGTCCCCGATCCCAAAGGAACCTTTGGAACAACCCTGGGTTTACAAGAAAAATTTGGGCCCGATCGGGTGATGGATATGCCCACTTCTGAAAATGGGATGACGGGGATTGCCATTGGATCAGCCATCCGCGGTATGCGCCCTATTATGACCCACCAGCGGGTGGACTTTTTCCTCCTTGCCCTCGACCAACTGATCAACAACGCTGCCAAATGGCACTATATGTTTGGCGACCAGATGACTGCCCCCATCGTCATCCGCCTTGTGATGGGACGGGGATGGGGACAAGGACCCCAACACTCCCAATCGCTCCAAAGCCTTTTTGCCCACATCCCCGGACTAAAAGTGGTGATGCCCTCGACTCCCTATGATGCCAAAGGACTTCTCATCTCTGCTGTGAAAGACAACAACCCTGTCGTTTACCTTGAGCACCGGTGGCTCCACAATATCCATGGTCCCGTTCCTGAAGAAAGTTATGAGGTTCCGATTGGAAAAGCCCATATCGTTCAAGAAGGAAAGGACATCACCATCGCCGCCACTTCTCATATGGTTCTCGAAGCTCGTAAAGCGATTCAAGCGCTTGAAGAGGATGGGATTTCGGTCGAATTGATCGACATCCGGACCATCAAGCCTCTTGATAAAGAGACAATCCTCAAGTCGGTCCGAAAAACAGGGCGCCTCATCGTCGCCGATCCCGACTGGAAAACATGTGGCTTTGGTGCGGAAGTGATTGCTCTTGCCGCCGAAGAAGCCTTTACCGATCTAAAAAACCCTCCTGCCCGTATCGCTTATCCCGACCGCCATAGCCCCACCAGCTGGGCCCTTGCTAACCACTACTATCCCTCTCACCGGATGATTGAGATGGAGGTTTATAAAATGATGCGCCTTCCTTCGAAAGCGCAAACCCTTCTTCAACAGCTCCTCGAAGCACGGACGACAGGTCCTCTCGACATTCCCGATGCTTCCTTCACAGGCCCATTTTAAGAACCCCGGAGACCAAACCATGAATATTTATCTAAGCTTCCTCTTTTTCCCAGATTCGAAGATATCCAGTTGCCCCTACTTTAAACAAGTATGTGCCAACTGGATATCTTCGAATCTGAAAAAAATTGAAAAGCTATCTAAACATCCTTGGTTTTTTCTCCAGGGTTACATAGGTGTAATATGAAAAAAGTTTTAGTTATTGGTAGCAACTCATTTTCAGGAAGTGATTTTATCGATCTTCTCCTTGAAAAAGGCGAATATGAAGTCACCGGCATCAGCCGTTCCTCTGAAAAAGAATCCCTATTCCTCCCTTACAAAACCCGCACCTCTCCCCACTTTACCTTCGAGCAGATCGATCTCAACAAAGATCTCGCGAAACTCGACCGCCTCTTAGGGGCTTTTCAACCTGAATATATCGTCAACTTTGCCGCCCAAAGTGAAGTCGGTCCTAGCTGGGAGAACCCCGACCACTGGTTTCAAACCAATGCCGTTGCCCTAACCAGCCTTGCCAATCTGCTCAAGGACAAAAAGTGGCTGAAAAAATATGTCCATATCTCTTCTCCAGAAGTGTATGGCACTTGCGAAGGATTTATCAAAGAGTCGACCCCTGTAAACCCATCGACCCCCTACGCTGCATCGAAAGCAGCGGGTGACCTTTCCCTCTTCACCTTCCAGAAGAATTTTGACTTCCCCCTCGTCATGGTGCGCGCGACCAATGTTTACGGCGCCCATCAGCAACTCTTTAAAATCATCCCCCGGACCGCGATCTACATCAAAAACAAGAAGAAAATCCAACTTCATGGGGGCGGCGTTGCCGTAAAATCTTACATCCACATCCGCGATGTTTCTCAAGGAGAGCTCCTCGTAATGGAAAAAGGGCGGGTCGGTGACATCTACCACATCTCTCCTGACCAAGGGGTGGCGGTAAAAGATGTTGTCGAAACCATCTGCAAAAAGATGGATGTCCCCATGGAAGAAGCGGTCGAAATCGCTCCAGAGCGACTCGGTCAAGACAAAGCCTACACCATTGACTCTTCCAAGATTCGTGAAGAGCTCGGTTGGAAACCTGAAATTTCCTTGGAAGAAGGGATCGACCAAACCGTCAAGTGGGTCAATGCCCATTTCGACGCGATTAATAAACAACCTCTAGAATATATTCACAAAAAGTAATCATATGGGACAAGAAGTAGACCTCCTAGTCAATTATCCTAAAACAAAGCGAAACGTCAAAGAGCGGGGCGCGACAAAAACCGAAGAGGACCGGGCCATTGCCCGCCAGTTTGGCAAAGAGTTCTTCGATGGGGAGCGGCGTCATGGCTATGGGGGTTTTGCTTATATGGACCGGTTCTGGACGCCTGTTGTCCCCACCTTCCAAAACCACTACAACCTCACCGAAAAAAGCTCGATCCTCGATGTCGGGGCTGCGAAAGGGTTTATGCTTTATGACTTTAGTCGCCTCATCCCCGGTATCCAGATTTCTGGAATCGATGTCTCTTCTTATGCCATCGAAAATGCCAAGCCTGAAGTTAAAGAGCACCTTCAAGTAGCCAACGCCACTTCCCTTCCCCACCCTGACAACTCTTTCGACCTGGTAATCTCGATCAATACGATCCACAACCTTGAAAAAGAGGAGCTAGCCAAGGCACTCCAAGAAATCGAGCGGGTTTCTCGCAAATCGAGTTTCATCACTGTCGATGCCTACCGCAACGATGAGGAAAAAGAGCTGATGTATCATTGGAACCTCACCGCAAAAACAATCATGCATGTCGACGAGTGGAAAACCTTCTTCAAAGAGGTGGGCTACACCGGCGACTACTACTGGTTTATTCCCTAATATGTTTAAGAAGCAAAAAAAATACATTTCCAATATCTATAATGTTATCTTTAAGCGGGAAAAGAAAGACCTGATCAAGTTTCTGATCGCCTCCACTCCTGGAGCATTTGCTGCATTTTTTGAAGGACTGACCTTTAGCCTCCTCCTTTGCTCTCTTTATGTCCTGAATGGAAAGGATCTTGAACTCCTCCTCGACAAACCGTTTGTCCGTCATATAGCACACCTCTCTTTCCTTCAGGAAATGTCTACCAATGCTCTATTTGTAACGATGGTGATCTCTGCAGTTGGCGCTCAAATTCTCAAAGCTTTAATCATCTTTGTTTCAGATACCCGAGCGGGAATTATTAACAGTAGAATGTCTGCTAAGGTCCAAGCAAATATCTACGAACACATCCTTTCATTCGACTTTCCAACAATTAGCGAATACAAAACAGGACGCTTAGCAGCTTATACCCAAATGCCCTCTTCGTCCATCCTCCCTATGCTGCAATCCTTTCACAAGATTTTTATTCATACCTGCACCCTAGGAATCCTTACCCTCCTTCTTTTCAAAATCTCTATTCCCCTAACAGCTTTTTTCATCCTCTTTTTTATCGCATCAGGGTTTGCTTATAAAAAACTCATCATCATCATTAGTCGTTATTCAGAAAAATGTGCCAACCAAGTCCTCACCTTTAGCAACGATGTTGTTCAAGCGGTCAATGGAATTAAGCTCATCCATATCTTTAGTATGCAAAAGGCTTTCTTAGAAAGAAGTCGGCAGGTTCTCTCTAAAATCCAAAAATTTCAAAAAGGGAACGCTATTCTTCAAGGTTTGCTTATTGCTGTAGGAGAAACCTTTAGCATGACAATGATGGGAGCAACGATTGGAATTAGCTCACTTTTTCTTATTTCAAACGGAGACCACTCTCTCCCAATCCTTCTGACCTACCTAGCTATTTCTTATAGATTCACAACAACCTTTCGGGAAATTCTCAACCACTTAGGTGTTGTTGCCTCACAGTCGGGTAATGTGATTAAGCTCAATGAGATTTTAGAAAAACATAACAAGGGGTTTGAGCCTACTAAGGGTGCCCCTGCTCCCCCCATTAAGCAAGGGATTGTGTTCAAGAATGTCTACTTCCAATATCCCCATCAAAAAGCCCAAGCCTTAACCAACGTGAGTATTGAGTTTCCAAAAGGACAAATGACTGCTATTGTCGGACTTTCAGGAGCGGGAAAGTCTTCGATGGTTAACCTGATCACTCGGCTGTTTAAACCAAGCAGTGGGATGATCTGTATCGATGGAAAAGATCTTTCGCAATATAGCTACCAAAGTTGGCGCTCCCAGCTAGGGGTGATCTCTCAAAACAATATTATCCTGAATGATACCGCCCGCGAAAACATTTGTTTTGGAACCGAGGCTACTGATGAGCATATTCTGGAGATCTGTAAAATTGCTGGGTGTTACGATGTTGTCAAAAACCTGCCAGATGGACTAGATTCCCATCTAGGAGAGCATGGCTACCGCATCTCTGGTGGTGAGGCACAAAGGGTGGCCATCGCAAGAGCAATGATTAGAAACCCCTCTGTTTTAATCATGGATGAGGCAACCAGCAATCTAGATAGCCATAATGAAAAGCTTATACACAATACATTAGAAAAGATCCGAAAAGATTGCACATTAATTGTAATTGCCCACCGTCTTTCTACCATTACCTCAGCGGACCAGATTTTAGTCATGAAGGGAGGAGAAATTATTGAAACAGGAACTCACGAAGCATTGATTCAAGAAAACACAAGCTATGCTTCCTTCTGGAATATCCAGTCTAAAAGCCAGGAACCCGAGGTTTTAACACATTTATGAACCAAAAAATCCTATTAATAGGAAAAAGAAGCTTCGTTGGTTCTTATATCTTACAAGCCCTTGCTGAAAACAATTATTCTGTCATAGCAACCGGTCATAAAAAAATTGATTCTCCTCATCGCTTAAATCTGTTGAGCCCATCTATTGCCCACCTTCCACTGGAAGGCTGCACCCATGCAATTATTACAGCCGGGATTACAAACATCCTTTCTTGCGAAAAAAACCCTGAACTAAGCTATCGATGCAACGTAGAAGGCCCTCTTGCGCTTGCAAAACAACTCCATGAAAAGGGTGTTTGCCCCGTTCTTTTCTCTAGCGACTGTATTTTCGATGGCTTGACAGGAGATTATTCCGAAAAATCTCCTCCATCTCCTCTGAATCACTACAGCAAACAAAAAGCAGAGCTTGAAAAAGCCATTCCTAAAAGCTGCAACAATCAATACTTAATGCTTAGGATTAGTAAGGCCTATTCAACAAACCCCGGAGATGGTGCTTTAATTGATACAATAGTTGAACCTTTAATACATGGAAAGCCTATAAGGGCTGCAACCGACCAGATTTTTTCTCCTATATTAGTATCGGACCTCGCAAAAATCACTGTAAAGCTAATTAGAAATAACCATCATGGGCTCTTTAATATTACTGGTCAAGAAACCTTTTCTCGCTATCAACTAGCAAAAATCGCTTCCGAAAAGCTTTTGGGCCACTCTAGGTTAGTGGTTCCTATTCGTATTGAGGAGCTCAGCACCTCTGTTAAACGCTCAAAAAACACCTCTTTAAGCCCCCAAAAGCTTTCCTCTTGCTCCAATTTTTCTTTTTCTTCTTTTCAAGACGCCTTGAAGATCTATTTTCATCACCCCTTATCTAAACTGTACTTCAAACGAAAAAAAACACTAAGCGCTGCCAAGTCCTTTATAGAAAATCATCCTCCCCTCTACTTTTCTGCCAAAACAACCTTAAAGGTTCTATCGATTTTAAAAATGCCATCTTTTCGAAGAAAGTTTAAGCATATTTTATTCAATTGCTTTAATAGCTTCTATTTTCACGTTTTATACCACTATTTTTCGAAAGAGCTTTCTAAAGTCCCCTTGGATCAACAAGTTTTCATCATCTGCCGCCACGACCTTGGAGCCATTGCAATTACATTACACTATGCTGCTCTCTGGAGCCGTACTAGAGGTCCTGTCGTGATTTTTGATATTAGTCCTGAACCTGATTTTGTAAGAGCCGTCGCTAAAAATATCTGTTCAGAATGTCCAGTGATTTCCTACAAAGGTTTTTTGTTTCACAACATTCTTTTAAAGTTTGCTAAATCTATTTTTTACTTGAAAACTTTAATAAAAGTCACCCCTGTCCTGATATCAGAAAGAGCAAATGCTATCATGTTATACAATATCCAAGACTTTCTAAAAATTAAGCAAAAAGATTCTATTGGTGAGTATAACCGCTATTTTGATCCTAATGCATCTATACTCAAGACTAAACCTCAGCCCTTTCAAAAAGGTTACTACCAGTTCAGAGCTAACTTTCTCTATAATTATCGTAATTATAACGACTATAAAGATTTAATCTATCAAAGCGATCCTATTTCTCCTAACCAAAACCTCAAAAACCTACTAAACCAGCTTAAAAAGGATCTAAAAATTTCAGAGTCTTTTGTTGTTTTAAACTTGAATCGTAAAGAATACAACAACAAGGTGATGAACAGACGAAGCATCCATCATGTTGAACGCTTTGACCCATTAATCGATGATTTAATTGGTAGAGGCTTTTCTGTTGTCATTCACGGAAGAGAGGAACAACCCGTTTTTAAGCCGAGGCCTCATCTCATCGACTATTCTAAAAGCCCCTATATATCCATAGAGAATGATTTTGCCCTTCTTTCTGGAGCAGCTTTTATGATTTCTTCAAAAACAGGTCCAGAGACTTTTGCCTCATGCTTTCACACCCCTATTCTAGGGATCGATTATGTCGAGCCCGCTGTTATGATCCATAACCCCAAATATCGGTATGTTTATAAAAAAGTTAGAAATCCAGATACAGGAGAGATTCTTTCCATAAAAGAGCTTTTGAATGATGCGGCCTTTTTTGATTTTGGCGTTGTTAGTGCCAATGAACGGCTTGAATACCTTGAAATGTCCGAGGAAGACCTC
This sequence comes from Candidatus Neptunochlamydia vexilliferae, assembly GCF_015356785.1. Lineage (NCBI taxonomy): Bacteria > Pseudomonadati > Chlamydiota > Chlamydiia > Parachlamydiales > Simkaniaceae > Candidatus Neptunichlamydia > Candidatus Neptunichlamydia vexilliferae. The sequence continues at coordinate 47,805 of NZ_JAAEJV010000009.1, forward strand.
CTTGCAGCTATTCAAGAGTTTACCCCTCTCGTTTCCCAGCCTACAGATAAGTGGCTTGAGTATACCGAAAAGCAGAAAGAATTCCTCAACTGCATTGACTCTACGCATATTGATCTTTTCCACTGCAAAGCAGTTCCTTGCGACTTCTTTCTCCGTCAAATTTTGGATAAGCCACAAAGTAAGGAGCTGGGCAAGAATAACTCCTAACCATTCCAAAAAAATGACCGATTTGATTAGAATGGGAACTTAGGAGTTGGGCAAAAATAACTCATGCATTTCTGGTGCCATAGCGCTTTAGCTGCGCGGCGCAAATCCGCAGGAAGCTTATTAGCTTTCAAGGAGTTGCAACAAAGCAGATGAAGATGTTATGGTTGCAGAAATGCATGAGTTATTCTTGCCCAGCTCCTTATATCGAATAGCAAAGCGTAGGATTGGATGGACACGATTGATGAAAAAACGAAACTTTTTGCGGATCAGTCATTTAAATTTGGGCCTCATTGGTCTTTTAATTTTCGTAATGACCCAAAACGGTTAGGGTTTGTCCTCTCTCGCTATAAATTTTCTAGTAAAATACTAGGAAAACGGCGCCATATCCTCGAGTTAGGTTGCAGCGATGGAATTGGAGCGACCCTTCTTGCTCAGAATAGTTCTAAATATATGGGCATTGACCTAGATGAGCCCGCTTTAAAAGCCGCTCAAGATAACTTGCAAGAGGACAAATACACGTTCCTTTTTGATGATTTCATGGGTAAAAATTATGGCTTGTTTGATGGAGTTGTTTCATTAGATGTTGTGGAGCATATCTTACCTGAACACGAAGCCCTCTATTTTGATACTATCTATCAGAACATGACTGAAGACGGGGTTTGTGTGATAGGAACCCCTAACGTTACTGCGGCCCCTTATGCATCAAAAGCCAGCCAACTAGGGCATGTGAACCTTTTTTCACAACAGCGTCTAACAGACACCTTAAAAAAATATTTTCATCAAGTCCTTCCTTTTGGGATCAATGATGAGGTCATGCATACAGGATTTGGCTCTATGGCTCACTACATAGTTTGTGTTGCATGCCATAAAAAGGAGGTTGTTTTGTCAACTACTCCTCCCTAAAGGAAGGAGCTTGTAGCTAGCGCAGTTGCTGCTACCATAGGCACGTTGACAGGTGCCCTTGCTGAGACAACAGACTCAGC
>NZ_JAAEJV010000010.1 GCF_015356785.1 Candidatus Neptunochlamydia vexilliferae
CCAGAGAGGCCAGCCAACAAAGAAACCCACGATGAGGTGGATTTATCAACTCTTTGAGGGAGTTCATATTCTCTATAAAACAACCGATCAAGGGGTTGCCGAAATGGTACTAAACCTCAATGCAGTGAGGATAACCATACTCAGCTTAATGGGACCGGTATACCAAAAAATATATGAGGATGCAGCATGACTTGCGGAACATGGGCTATAACATACTACCATCAGTTTTTGGGTTCAGTTATTGCTCATCCAGACAAAAAAGAAGTGATTCCTCTTTGCCCAGAGCCAATTATGAAAGAAGATGGTTCGTCAAAAAATGACTGTGAAAGGAATGCAAGTGAGAGGTTTCTTTTAGACTTTAGAAAAGAGCACCCCCACTTGCCTGTTATTCTGGTAGAAGATGCACTGGCTGCAAATGGTCCCCATCTAAAGTTACTAACAAAGCTAAATATTAGCTTTATTACGGTAGTAAAACCCGATGGCAATCGAAACTTATTTGATTGGGTAAATACCTTTAACTGGGACCAAGAAGGTAATAAGAACAAAAACCAGGGGGAGCATTTTTTTGTCTGCAAAGACCTAAAAACGCATAAGTTTAGGTTTGTCAATGGAGCTCCACTAAACGATGCACATGCAGATTTCAAAGTGAACTTCTTAGAGTATTGGGTCACAGATAAAAAAGGGAAAACTTACCATAACACCTGGGTCACAGATACTCAGATCAACAAAGAAAATGCCTATGATATTGCCCGAGGAGGTAGAGCTAGATGGCATATTGAGAACGAGACATTTAACACGCTCAAAAATCAGGGTTACCAATTTGGGCATAATTTTGGACACGGAAATAAAAACCTAACCACTAACCTTGCAATGATCATGATGTTAGCGTTTCTGATAGATGAAGCGGAGAAGATATGTTGCACATTATTTCAAGGAGCCTTAAAGGCTGAGCACTCAAGAAAAATGTACCTCTGGGAAACAATTAGGGCGTTTTTTAGAACCTATATTATCCCTTCTTGGAAGCTTCTATACGAAGCAATTATGGCAGGTAATCAGCGAGCCATCCCCATATTGAACTCCTCTTAAACTAGAGCCCAAATTAGGTAACCCTGTATTTTAGTAGCTCAGATTTAACGAAAAAATTACCAATGGAAATGCTATTTCCTTATAGTCCCTCCATGGACGAAATTTTAGTAGCTTAAAAATGGTTAGGGGGGCTATTCAAATTTTTTATTCCGGGAATTGCTGTCACCAAACGAGGTTTCTATGAAAAAACTTAAAAAATGGGCGCTTCTAGGAGCGTTGTCTTTATTTGCATCAGCTTGTGGCATTTACAAAGGAAGTTTCCAGTGTCCTCCTGGAAAAGGCGTTGGTTGCGTCTCTACCTCTGATGTTCTCGATATGATTATTGAAGAAGACTCTAATTCAGAGGATCCTTTTGATGATGGGAAAAACCACTTTGTCCGAGATCCTAGGAGTTGCCGTTGAAACTTAAAAGAAGAATAGCTCAACTATTTGGGGATGATTCCTCTGACACTATGGAGCTTAAGAAGGAAAGTGTCTCAAGGACCTTTTTGCAAAAAAGCCATTTCCAAGAGCTTCTACCCTATAGACTCTACTCAGAAGAAAGAGGCATCTACGAAAATGAGCACTCCTTTGGTTTTACCTTTGAGGTTAATCCTCTTCCCTTTGCAGCCCAAAACACCGAAGAAGAAATGGCCTCCCTGATAAAAGCCCTCTACATGCAGGGAGCCTCCTGTCAGTTTCTCCTTTTTGCAGACCCCTTCATTGACCCCATTCTCGATGTTTGGTCAGAGCCTCGAAAAAAGGGACACCCCATCTTCAAAAAGATCACCGAAAAGAAAAAACAGTTTTTTCAACACGAATCTCTTTCTCCTAATCCCATCGTTCCTGTCCCTCCAAGAAATTTTCGTCTCTTTTTTTCCTATAGCATTCCAAAAGGGGAGCGGTCCGAAGTAGAAAGCCTCTTAAGAAAACTCGAAAGCTTTAAGAAAAAAGCCTTTTCCACCTTTTCAAGACTTTCCTACGCAGTCGATGCCTCACCCACCCATCTCATTCAGATCCTCACCCACTTAACAAGTATCGATCAAACAACAGAATCTCGAGCCCCAAAGACCCTCCACCCTCATAGCTTCTTAAACGAAGAAGTCGGCGCACTTGGAGCTTTAGAGATCGAGCCCAAAGGTCTCTCCCTCCACAGTGAAGGAGAAACCTACTTTAAAATGTATCAGACACTGGATCTTCCCGAAGAGTGGGAGCTTCCCTTTAATTCAGAACTTCTTGGAGACTTTTTAGATCATTCCTACCGTATTCCCACCCCTTTTTTCATCCATTATGGGATCCATTATCCCACTCAGAGAAAAGAGGAGCTAAGCCTTCGCTCCAAGTCAGCCCTTTTAAAACAACAATTTCGACTTGCGGGAGTTTTTAAAAAGAATCCCCACCTCATGAGAGAGTCAGAAGAGCATGATTTTGTTTTCCAATCACTCAATTCAGGGGAGAAATTTGTCAAAACCCGCTTCAACATCGGGCTCTATGGCAGTCTAGAAAAATTTCCTGATGCGGAATCCACCCTTGTTGCCCTCTATCAGAAGTATGGGTTTAAGCTCCAGGAGACAAACTTTTTCCATTTAGATGATCTCATTCGTTCCCTTCCGATGGGATGGGGAGAAACTCCCAACCTAGAAGGAATCAAAAAAACTCGAAAGACCAAAACAACCTTGACAGAAGAGACAGCTCGTTTTGCCCCCATCGTCTCAGAATGGAAAGGAAACAGCACCCAAGGGATGCCCCTCATCGGAAGAAGAGGGCAGATGGCTTTTTGGGATCCCTTCACCTCTGCCAGTAACTACAACGGGGTAGTCATCGGAGCCTCAGGATCCGGAAAGACCGTCTTTCTAGCCGAGTTGATGCTCAACCAAATGGCGATTGGAGGACGGGTATTTGTTCTAGACCTTGGCCGCTCCTTTGAAAAGCTCTGCCACCTTTTAGATGGGCAATACCTCTTCTTTACCAAGGAGAGCAACTTAAACCTTAACCCTTTTGCTCTTATCCAGACAGATGGAGATATGGAAGCTCTAGATGCAGCGCTTAATATGGTCTCCTCCATTATTGCCACAATGGCCATGCCCATGGAAAAAATCGATGGAGATCGGGTTAACATCTTAAACAAATGTGTTCGAGAAGCCTGGAGGCTCAAAGGAAAGAAGGCAACCGTCGATGACATCATCACCATCTTAAAAGCAATCCACTATGACTCTGAGCTCATGAAAGGAGCCACTGAAAGTCTTATCGACCGTCTCCAAAGATATTCTTCAACAGGGGAATACAAAAACTTCTTCTATGGAGAAAATCAGGTCCACTTCGACAGTAATTTTGTTGTCATTGAAACTGAAGAGCTCAAAAATATGGGAGATCTTCAAGCCGTGATCCTCCAAATTTTCTCCCTCATGATCTCCACGGAAGTTTTCATGGGAGACCGAGAAAAAAGAAGTCTCATCTGTATCGATGAGGCTTGGGATCTCCTTAAAAGCCCCCAAATGGAAGGATTTATCGAAAGTATGGCCCGTCGGCTTAGGAAGTACAATGGCTCTTTATTTGTCGGAACCCAAGGGCTCAAAGACTTCGAGTGCTCCCCAGGAGCTGCAGCAGCCTTTAAAAACTCCAATTGGCTCATCATGCTAGGAAGAGACAGCGACTCCCTCAACGTCATCCGTGAAAAAAAGATCTTTGAGCTCTCAAATGGAGTCGAGCAGATGCTCAACTCTCTCCGTAAAGGAGACGGCTACTCCGAAGCCTTCATCTACGATAAAGGGTACGGATCATTTTCTCTTTCCCAACTCCGGCTTGATCCCTTCTCCCTCCTCCTCTTTTCCACAAAACCCGAGGAATTTGGTCCTGTCATGGAGCTCAAAAAGCAAGGGTTTTCCATTGAAGAAGCCATTGAATGGATGCTTGAAAACAAACAAAAGGTAAATTACCTCCGCTCTAGAGGACTCTCAATCGAGCAGACAATCAAGCAATTAAAAAATCAGCCACTAAAGGATACACAATGAAGCTACCAATCAGTCTCTTGGTTCTATTGGGATCGTTCATTTCTCCTCTCTATTCAGGAGAAGATCAGAGCCTTTTTAACGACACCCTCTCTAGAATCTCCAACCCAAAAAGGGACATCATCATTCCTGCTGAAGTAGAGATTCCTAAAGATATCGATGCCGCTGATCATTTAACCAATGCTAAGAGTTATGCTAAAAGGTTTTTCAACCCACTCACAACGATGAAGTCTGATGTAGAGCATATTGAAAGATTTATCTACCTTGAAAAAGGGAAAATTTTCACACAGGGCAAGGTGACCCTCGAAGGGAAATTCCTTTTTATCGATGGATACAACCCCGTCCACTTCGATTGGGTACGAACACAAAGCCCTGATTTCAAAGTCGTTATTTTCCGCGGTGGTGATCGAGCGGGTCTTCGAGAGCATATGAAGGATCAAAAAGGGCTTTATACGATCTATCCCATGAAAGGGAGAGACTTTTATTTTGATATCTATGGGTTACTCTTTCAGAAAGTTGGAGTAGAAAAGCTTCCTAGCCGCGTGACCCAAGTAGGAAATCAGATTCTCGTTGAGGAGATCCCTATCGGAAGAAAGCTTCCCCACGAACTAAGAAAGCAACATTAAGAAGGAGGAATCAATGAAACTAAAAACGATTATCCTAGTTTTAGCAACAACTTTAGGAGCTTTAGCACATACAAGCGAAGAGATTGGGGTCACTTATGAAATCGCTCTCCAGCGAGCAGATTCTAGAGTTGACTGGCACACAGTCAATAGACTCATTTGACGATGGGCACTACATAACAATGATAAGAATGAACAATCTTCCCGATGACACCCCTTGCATTCTCCATAGGAATAGACTACTTCACAGGCGACCCAAGAGCCAAACAGAATGCTCAAAACAGGGGAGCAGGAACCCTATTTTTATCTTTACCAGTCGAGGATTTTTGCCAGGCGAAGAACTTGAATTTTATGTAGAAGCAAAAAAAATGAAAAGTCCCCCGATTAAAATCATTCCTCACCCCATAGAAGCCTCTTTTGGAGAGGCAAAGATACAAGGAAAGCTCAAAGCGACTGGTGTAGAACTTTACTCTTTTGATTTTGAAGGGTTTGAAAAGGGAGAAAAGTTGCAAACCTATTCACAATCTTCAGGGTAAGAGGAGAATTTTTTTGTGAGAATAAAACTTTGCTATTTAGCCCGAATGTCAAAGGAAAAAAGGGGGGAATCGCAAAGTTCACCATCACTAGAGAAAATGGTGATCAAGTGACCTTTTCTCTCCCTTGGGGGACTACACTTGAAGAGCACCTATTAGGGAAAATCCCTCCATTAACCCCAACCATTTCCCGGGTAGAGAAATGAAAAATAAAAAAGTAGCGCAAAAATCGACAATTTTCAAGCCTTAAAACAATCTAATTACCAATGGTTTAGGGAAAAATGCATCATAAAATAGTCAAAAAGTCAAATTTATGATGCAGAAAAAGAGCAGGAAAAGTATCATAAAAACAGAAAAACATCGATTTTATGATGCGCATATAGAGTATGGTATGAATCATAAAACCCTAAAACTGTTGATAAAACGAAGAGGTCGCCATGTTCATTGGTAGAGAAGAAGAAATGGAAATTTTGAAGGGGTGCTTTCGAAGAAGAGCAGCCACGTTTGTAGCAATACGAGGGCGACGACGGATCGGAAAAAGCCGCTTGATTACCGAGTTTTCGAAGCACTTTGAGAAAAAACTGATGTTTACAGGTATCCCTCCCACACCAGGTGTGGATCAACAAATGCAAAGAAACGAGTTCGCTCAGCAAATGGCGGACCAAGGGTTACCATTTGTCGAAAATGATGATTGGAGTAAGCTTTTTTGGGCCATAGGCAAAGAAGGAGAAAAAGGTCGCATTTTGATTGCCCTGGACGAAATTGCTTGGATGGGGTCGAAAGACCCCACGTTTCTTGGGAAGCTTAAAATTGCGTGGGATCGATTTTTTGAAAAGAACCCCAAGCTCGTCCTTATTGTAGCAAGCTCTATTGCAAGTTGGATAGATGAGAATATCCTCAATAGCACAGGTTTCTTTGGGCGCGTCGATATTACCTTAACACTCAGAGAACTTTCTGTTAAAGAATGCACTAAATTTTGGGGAAAGCAAGCAAGTTCTGTTTCTGCTTATGAAAAATTAAAGATGCTCAATATAACAGGTGGTGTTCCCAAATACCTTGAAGCGATTGATCCAGGGCTCACAGCAGAAGAAAATATTCATAGACTTTGCTTTTCAGAAGAAGGTCTTCTCTTTAATGAGTTTAATCGGATCTTTCACGATCTATTCTCAAAAAGAAGTAAGGCATACAAAGATATTGTGGAGTCTCTTGTTAATACCCTTTCTCTATCCCAAAAAGAGATCTGCCAGTCAATCAAGCGTGGGAATGGGAGGGTGATGTCAGAATATATCAAGGACTTAACAGAAGCAGGGTTTATCTCCGCAGACTTCACCTGGGACTTTAAAACGACCAAGCAGAGCAATTTAAGAAAATATCGTCTCAGCGACAATTACTTACGATTTTACTTAAAATACATTTCTCCTAATAGAGAGAAAATTTTAAAGGGAAAATTCAAAAACAGCTCTTTATATAGCGCCTCTAGTTGGGAAACGATCATGGGGTTCCAATTTGAAAACCTTGTGACTAATAACTCTTGGGAACTTTTCCAGCTTCTTTATATTCGTCCAGAAGACTACGAATACGATGGTCCTTACTTTCAGACGAAAACAACAAAAAGGAATGGGTGTCAGATTGACTACCTTATTCAAGCAAAAAGTACCCTTTACATCTGTGAGGTCAAGTTTTCAAAAAATCCGATAGGTCCTCAAGTGGTTGAGGATATGCAGAAAAAGATCGCAAATCTTGAGATTCCCCGCCATATTTCTTATCGCCCAATCCTGATTCATGTAGGAGGTGTGACTGAAGAAGTGATTGCTAAAGACTATTTCAATCAAATCATTGACTGGACGGAACTTTTATAATGAGCGCTTTCCTAAGTTTTTTAACCCTAAATTTAGGGGGAACTTTTGATTAGAAACTCAGAACATCCATTTGAGAACGACACCATTAGATTGGAATGGTAAGAACAAAAATGACATTTGCTAGAAGAAACAGGTTTCACAATGTATTGGTTATAAACTCCTTGAGAAACCGTCCACTCACTATAATGGCATTTGTCATTGTAATGATGCGAAATCCTCAACAAAAAAACATCAATAAATCGACAAAATGATCGCAAGGCGGCGACTAGAAAGCTTAATGAAACAAAAAAATCAGATACCTTCCTTTTTCCTAGGCATAGCCTTAACAGTTCTGGGAGCTTCCCTTGAAGCTAAAGACTTTGAAACTCTTGGGCAGACATTCCCCATTAAAGAAGAAAGCTTAAAAGAGGTTCTCCAAACAAAGGCAAAAAAGATATCTCAAACAGAGATCGAGAAGCAAATGGAGCTTTTAGGAGAAACAGTTAAAAAAGAGGGGAGAGTCTTTAAGAAAATACCCTGGATCAAAGAGGCCGACCACTACCATGCATTTTTCTATGATCCATCAGCGACCTTGCAGGAAGATATTACAGATGCTGAGGGGAAGATCCTTTTTTCAAAGGGGACAAAAATAAACCCTTTAGAGCATGTTACCCTGGATGAAGGGCTCCTTTTCTTTGATGGAGAAAATCCCAAACACATTAAGTGGGCTGAAAGCCAAACAGGGGAGTTTAAGTGGATCCTCATTGGAGGAGATCCTCTTAAGCTTCAAGAAGAAAAAAAGCGCCCTGTCTTCTTCGATCAAGGAGGGTTTTACTCAAAAAAATTTCAGATAGAAAAAATCCCATGCCGCATCACTCAAGCAGGGGAAAAGCTTCTGATTGAAGAGATTCCCATCCAAAAAGGAAGCCGATGATCACACTCACATTTTGTCGCACATGCATTCTTGGTTTCATAGTTTCGCTCTCAATAGGATGTGCAAATGACTTCTCTCACCCAATTCCAGCTTTCGAATCAAAATGCCCCAGTGGAGGGTGTTACGAGAGTCCCCCTATAGAAGCTCACTACCCTCTCCTGGTTTTTATCTCACTTTCCATGCCAGATGCAGCGCTCCTTTCTTTTTCATCGGAACTAGAGATCTATGGAGGTGCTTTTGTCATTCGAGGGCTTCCTAACAACTCCTTTGCTGAATTCTTCCAGAAACTCAATCACCTTAAAACGCTTGGCCTAAATGCTCCTATTCTGATCGATCCCGATTCTTTCAATGAGCACAATATCACTGCAGTTCCAACCATTGTTCTAAAAGAAGAGAAAATCTCTGATCATATAGTAGGAAATGTTCCTATCTCGTACGCTCTAGAGACCTTTGCTAACCAAGGAGAGCTACCCACTCTTGCCAAAGAGCTCAAGACAAAAAGCCGTTTATCTCAAAGAGGTTACCAGTGAGACTCCTTCTAAAATGTATTGTCACCAGCCTTTTCTTTCTCCTCCCTCTAACAGCCTATCCTGAAGGAAAGTTCATCAATCCCGTCACAGACGTCTGTTGGAGTTGTCTCTTCCCTATCCATATTGGAGGTGGGAACGTCACTCCCAAACATAAAGACCTGATCAAATATAAGAAAAAACTTCTATGCCACTGTCATGGGGATCTTATAGGAGTTCCCATTGCCTTTTGGGAACCCACACGCCTCATCGATGTCACCCGCACCCCTTATAAACTTATGGGACTGGGAGGCATTTCCATAGCAAAGCCCGGTCTAAACCGTGGAGGGGTAAAATCGACCACACCAGAAATTGCCTCCAATAGCTTCTACCATGTTCACTACTACCAGTTTCCCATCCTTAACCTCCTCGATCTAGGGATAGAATTTGTCTGTGAAGACCGGTTTCCCCTAGACATTGGCTACATGTCAGAATTTGATCCCTTCTGGGGAGGGGACAAGTGGAACACCATCATCAATCCCGAAATTGTTCTCTTTGCCAATCCCCTTGCCCAAGTCGCCTGTATCGCAGACTGCGGAGCCTCCAGCTTTCAAAAACCCCTAGATCGCCTATTTTGGTGCGCTGGATGCCAAGGCTCTCTCTACCCTCTCACAGGGAATGTCTCTACCCATACCGGAGGGATTCAAGCAAGTTCTCTCCTTGTCCACCGCCTCCTTGCCAAGCTCCACAACTGGCATGTTTTGCAAGTCTTCGAAGAGGATAACTACTGCGAAAGCCATTCCTCCTATCGCATCAAAAAAAGTGCCTATAAAACGCAGCTAACCTACCCCATCGCTCAAACCAAAGGTCCTTGTAATGCCCTTGGAAGGAGTGACCTACTATGGGGGATCGGGAAAACTTATCCCTATGGAGGAGAGGATTTTGTTTACCTCATTTGGACAAAAAAACATTGCTGCTTAGATCCTTACAAGATTGCTAAGAAAATAGGAACAGGGGGTTAAGCAGTAAGGCCTTAAGATTGCGCGGCGATTGGTAAATGATTAAAATTCTAGTCCATATGGTTCTTATGGAAACGTATTTAGTTTCCATTCAATATATTGCAAATTCCTTCAAATTTTTGGCCTTCATGTTTAGCCCAATCTAGCGCAGTTTCATTGTTGTAATCTTTGAGTCCAATTAACCCTCCTTTTACACTATTGTTGCTTAGCAACAGCTTGACTATCTCTGGGCGGTTTGCATGAGCTGCAAGATGCAATACTGTGTGAAGTCGATCATTCATTGGATAGCAAATTTGCTCTGGAGTCATGAGTTCATAGAGCAAGTTACATACTTCTAAAGGCGCTTTATCTACTGCCCAATGTAAAGCGGTCTGACCGTGAGTATCGCGAATCCCTACTAACCTTTCTTTTACATCGTCTCGGCTTAGCAACAGCTTGACTATCTCTGGACGGTTTGCATGAACTGCAAAGTGCAACGCTGTGTAAAGGTCACAATTCATTGGATAGCAAATTTGCTCTGGAGTCATGAGTTCATAGAGCAAGTTACATACTTCTAAAGGCGCTTTATGTACTGCCCAATACAAAGCGGTCTGACCGAGAACATCGCGAGGCCCCACTAAGCTTTTTTTTACATCGTTTCGGCTTAGCAACAGCTTGACTATCTCTGGACGGTTTGCATGAACTGCAAAGTGCAACGCTGTTTGAAGGCGATCATTCATTTGATAGCAAATTTGGTCTGGAGTCATGGAGTCATATAGCAATTTGCATTCTTCTGTAGGCGCTCTATCTACTGCCCAATGTAAAGCGGTCTGACCGTGAATATCAGCCCAGCCAATTAACTTTGATGCTTGTGGTTTTTTAAGGTTTCCATATTTTTTTAAAACGTCTTTAACTGAGCCTTTCTTTTCAATAATTGCCAAATGAAGATCAGTCCGATTAAAGTCTCTATCGGTAATACAACTCTCAATGTCAATTGCTGAGTCAATCTTAATACTGGCGCCAAAGAGAGTTTCTCTATTGAATTCTTCTAGAATTCGATGTAAATCAACCATTTTTCGTAACGCTCTTAAACTTACTCGCCCTACACTTTTCAAGGATACGCTTAGACTTGAAATAGTCTCAAGATACTTTTTTCTCTCATCGTGAATTACTTCCAAATCTTTATGATTTAAAGGGGCCACATGCTTGTAAATATCAGTACTTTTTTCGAATAAACTAATCACTGTACTTCTAATTGCACGATTGGAGCACTGTAGCCCCCGTATTAAAGTTCCCTTAGCAGCAGAACCTCTCATTTTCAAGCGGGTATTAATATCTTGGTTAGATAAATGCGATACCTCGTTAATAGCAGCTGTTAAATTTTTACCACCTTTTTGTGCTTCAATAAGTACAAAAGCGATTTTTACAGCGACATCAATACAATCTCTTCGCTCACCTTCTTTTCTACCTACATCGGCTGTACGAATTGTTCCATTTGGAGGAGCATAGAACTTGACTTCTTTCGGATTTCTCGAGCTAAACTTTATTGGTTCGACTTGTGTGCTAGGTGATACACCTTTAACAATCTCTTTAATTTGCTTAGATGTTTTCATGATATCCGATGGATCAATAAGGATAAGAGTATTATCTGATTTCTTACATAGACATACGGTGTGAAACTCTGGTTTATTCTGTTCAAGCTTTACTGAACCTTTCTCCCACACAAAAACATCTACTAGGATCACATTCTTAGCATCAGAGGTTCCGTAAGGAGGTATGTTTTTATCCATTAAATGAGCAAGAGCCTTTTTAAAAACATCTTGTTCTTTTGTTTTATAATTGGGAGATCTTTCTATTGTATATCGCGTTACACGATATGGATTGGCCCCTGCTTCACATACTGGCTGGTATTCTTTAGTGCCGTTTATCGAAGGATTCTTAACTACTGCCCTCGGGGTAATCGAGCCAGATTCCATTTCATCTATCAGGGGATTTTCCTGCTTAGCGTAATAGTTTCGCAAAGCATCCATGTTAATCGCAAGATTTGACGTTGATGAGCTACTTGAGTTTGATGAGCTGCTTGACGTTGATGACATATCTGCCTCCTAAATAAGTTCTAATGGAAGTGATCATTAAAGGTTGTAGGCTTTTTGTAAAGCATTATTTTTATGCTGCAGGTGATCAATTAAGAGAATCAGTATGTACCAACACTCTTGTATAGGGCTTCATACCCTTAAGACTCTAAAAACGGCAAAGCTTGAAATTTTCCAAGATCAGCAGTTTCGACGTGTCACATTAGAGGCGACTGGTTTTTTTCTGCTGTTAAGTAAGTTTTTGATCCTTGACACCTTACGAACATTTTAGGTAGTGTACTTATTTGCTTACTTTCATGTGAGGATATGAGTAAACAACTTCTAATAGGTGCCCTTTTTCTTTTCGCGGCTCTCTGCCTTTCTGACACATCCCTTCTTTTTGGCGCAGATTCCCTAGAGTCAGAGGTCAAAACCAACCTCAAAAGAACAAAAGAAGAGGCAAAAGCCCTTGCAAAAGAAGGGAACCATCAGGCAAAGACCATCCTAGAGTCCTTCTTCTCAGGAAAAAACCTCTCTATCATCGAACCAGATGAGCTTCTTCCAGAAGAGGATCGAGGAAAAACCTTCGATGAAACCCTTGCTGCAGAGAAAACAGACAAGCAAGAGCTATTACCCCTTGAAGCAGACCTTCAAGAGATGCTTGATGCTTCCTTAAGAGTGGAAGAGATCGAAGGATCCGAAGCTTTCCTTACTTCTTCGAGGGCGACTTTAGAAAATGCCCAAAAAGGGATCGGCATCTTGCATACCGAAGAGCAGATTACTCCCGAAGAGACCCACCTTAAAACCTGCCACGAGGGAGGAAGCTTTATCAAGACGATCGATAAAGCAAGAGTGGTCACGATTATCCCTCAAAAGACCCAAACAGTACGGATCTGCCTCGGCCACAAAAAAGAAAAAAAATTCTTCTGGGAAGGGGATGCTAAAAACCAGCTAAGAGCATGGGAAAAAGAACTTTCAAGCGACCCCAACCTCAAGACATGGAGAGCCTATCCCCATAGTGGAGGACTTTTTAGCAGCTACCATGTGGTCAAAACCTGGACCCATAAAGAGGGCTTTTTCTGCGATAAAAGCCAGCTTGAAACAAAAGTTCTCCAAAAAGAAAAAGAGCTCGACCGGTGGGAACCCACTCCCGCTGACAAAAAAACGCTCCAAACCCTAGAAGCCAATATCGACTGCCACCTTTTGCAAACCCAAGAGTTCCATCCCGGAAGCCGCACCATCTCCGGCAAACCCCTCTACCGCGACTCGTGGAACCAGCGCCTTATCTTCTCCTGCAAACCAGCAGCAAACTCCAAATGCAAAAGACTCCAAGAGCAAGGGGGCATCCTTATCAAAAGAACCTGTATCCAAGAAGACCCATCTGGAGACTGCCTAACATGGGAAAAAACCTATGACCTAGGGGGTAAAGCCGCCCACACCTCCCAAAAAGTGACCTTTCAAGAGGAAGAACTCTTTGATCTCGAAGACTTCGACCCCTCATACGAAAAAAATAGAGACTTTGGCCAAGTCATCTCAACCCTTGGAGCACTTGAAAGCTTAGGACAAAGCATCTCAGAAAAAGGACTTGATCCCCATGCACCCGCCATTTTTTCAGGGAAAACCTCCAAATGTCGAAGAAGTTTTGATTCCAAAAACCTTTTCGACTGCTGTCACAAAAAAGACTGCAAAGGGGGAGGGGTTTTTATCGGCCTCACCCTAGGAAAATGTAACAAAGAAGAAAAAGACCTCTTCGAAAAAGTCCAAGAAAAAAAATGTCACCGGATCGGCTCGATCAAAAAACTCCTGATGACAGAGCACGTCTACTGCTGCTTCCCCACAAAACTTGCCCGCATCATCCAAGAAGAAGGACACAAGCAGCTCGGGATCTCCTGGGGAAAACCAGAAAACCCCAGCTGCCAAGGGCTCACCCTATCGCAGCTCCAATCCCTGAACTTTGAGCACATGGACTTTACCGACTTTATCGAAGAGCTCCACAAAAAAATCGACTCCCAAAAACTCGCAGCAAAACTCCAATCCCTAGCCGCAGACTTTGCCCAGTCACTCTCTAAAGAAAAGGTCCAAGCAAAAACAGAAGAGAAAACCGAGCTCTCAAAAAAAACAAAACATAAGCAAGGCCCTCTATGAAAAAAACCTCCACCCTTAAAAGGCTTACCACGCCTAAGACCCTTTTGCTTAGCCTACTCTCAATAACCTTTATCCTTTCCAACTCAATCCACGCAGGATTTTACGAAGAAGAAGAGATCCAAGGGTTTTACTTCTTCGAAGACCCCAAAATGCAACCAACAACCCCAAAACCCCAAACCCCCGAAGAAGCTGCAGAAATCCTTACCGAACAAAAAAAAGAGCTCTACGCCCTCCGCTGCCTAGCGATCCTCACCCCCACAGAAGACAACCTCATCCGTTACATCCAAAAACAAAACCAAATAATCGATCAAGCAAGCCACTTTGCCAAAAAATGGCAATACCTCCTCCTCGACCTCCCCGAACTAGGAGAAGGGATAGGAGCCAGCACCTCAACAATCGGAATTGAAGTCCATAAAAAAGCCGAAGCAGCCCAAAAACTCCAAACCCTCGAGAGCTTACAAAAAAACTTCTTCCTCCTCCTTTTTGCAGAAGGAGAAGACCCCTACTCAGAAGCCGCCGCCCATATCCTAAAGCAATTCAGCGCAGTCACCCAGTGGCAGGTAAGAGTCGTCTCTACCAATGGCCTTCCCACAAAAGCCTTTCCCAACCCCCAAAAAAACCAAGGACTCGCAGAAAAATTTGGCATCAAAAAAAGCCCCACCTTCTTCATCGTCAACCCCGAAACCAAAGAAGGATACCCCGTAGGAATAGGAGTTCTCTCCGTTCCAGAGCTCATCGAACATATCTATAGCCAAGCAAAAAGACACCAACTCGAGGAAAACCCATGAAAAAACTCCTACTCCTTTCCATGCTTTGTCTCACCCCTTTCTTGCCCGCCAAAGAAAAAAAGAGCCTCTCAGGAAAAATCCAAGAATTTTTCGACCAAACCAACACCCCCGCCAATATCACCGAAGCAGACACCTTTTATGACGATGTCATCGGCGTCAACTTCATCGGAGGTTCAGGATTTGTCCGCACCCAAGTATCCGACATCAACCCCGTCCACATCTCCCTTCCCAAAATCAACGTCGGCTGCGGAGGCATCGACTACACCATGGGAGCCCTCAACATCGTCAGCAAAGAAGAAATGGTCAAAACCCTCAAAAACATCGCCAAAAATGCCGGAACCCACGCCTTCCTCCTCGCTTTAGAAACCACCTCCCCCCTCGTCGCAGGAACCCTAGCAAAAATCCAACACTGGTCCAACCAGCTCAACGCCATCAACATCAACTCCTGCGAAATCGGCTCAAGCCTCGTTCAAGGAATCTGGCCAAGGTCAGAAGAAGCCACCCGCTATATCTGCTCCCAAACAGGCTCCAAAGAAGGACTCTTCTCCGGGATGATCGAAGCCCGCCACGGATGTCGTGACCGCGCAGACAACATGACAACCGCTGCCCTTAACCACGCCAAAAAAGAAGGAGCCCTCATCGAAAACTACAACCTCGCCTGGGAAGTCATCAAAGACCTCAACATCACCGACCCCACCGTCCGCAACCTCTACCTCAACATCAGCGGAACCATCCTCAAACAACAAAACACCCTCGAATTCTTCCCTTCCAAAGCCGAAGCCGCCCTCGACGTCCTCATGAACGGAGGAGAACTCCATAATGCCTATCTCTTCGGCAAAGTCGAGAGAAACCTCCCCATGTCTGTCTACAAAAACCACACAATCCAAGTCTCTTCTGGCCACTCTGAAAAAGACCGCATCTGGACCCTTCTCCGTACCCTCCAGTCAAAAATCCTCAAAGAAGGACTCGAAGATCCCGAACCCCTAACCGAGAAAGAAAAAGAGATGATCACAAGCACTCAATTCCCCATCTCCTCCCTCATGGTTCTCATGGGGCAGTGGGAAGGAAAAAACGTTGAAAAACACCTCTCCTTAAGACAATGCGCAGAGATTATTGCCTTCGAAAGAGTCACCAACTACGTTGAAGAGATCGTCAAAACACTGATTCTCAGAACAGAGGCCATCCAATCAAAACAAATCGAACAGGAATCCTTCGAAACCTTCAAAAAAGGACTCGAACAAACACTCACTCGCATCGAAAGGCTCAAAAGCGACAACTACCGAAAAATGTCCGAGAAACAAAAGATGATCCAATTCCTCATGGACATCGAAAGAAATTTGAGAGATAGACCAGGAGCCAACTTATGAAGGGGACTAACTTAAGCCGTTCCCTAAATTAGGGTGATAGAGATTAGTGCGAATTTTAATTTTTCAGTATTCGAGGGTATAGGTCAAGCAAGCTATTGTAAAACTATGTTCTTGCGTTAACTATTTCTACAGCTTTATCTAAATAGGTGCTACAAAAGTCATGGGGAATATTTAACAGGGCGCTGTTGTTATGGGGAACAACATTAGATAAAATTTCTAATGAAAAACTCAGTTCAACAACAATTATTTTCACCATGGCTTCTATAATAAGATTAATTTTTTCTTTTTTAGATTTATTTAAAGATGCATTTAAAATTTCTTTTAATTCTTCTGCATATGTTTCTTTTTTAGCGTTATCTAATGACTGTCCATCTTTAAATTTTAGGTGTGCACTAAAAGCATTTTTAATCTTCTGTGTCTGCACTAAATTTGATTCTATCCCTAGGAACTCTTCTCTTTTTTGTGTGAAAAAATCGGTGAGGATATATCCTGTTTTGAATTTTACTTGAGCTAATATTGATATGAGGTCACTTTCATGAATAAAGTTTTGTACTTTCTTTCCCAAGCTATTAGGGACCAATCTTGCTCCCCCAAAGGTTGCTACCTCTATATCTTGAATCTTTTGTTGTGTTACAAGCTTTAAAGCTTCGCATGTTAATAAAGCTCCATGGCTATGAGCAATCACCAGAACTCTTTTACTTGTATCTGGTGAACATCTTTCATGCTCAGATTCAATTAGTTCGGCCAAAAGAGGATATAACTTAGCAACTTCGTTCTTTCCTGCTGTAATGTCTCGATTACTAAGGCATAATGTTGGGTTATAAAAGAGGACAACTCTTTTATTATTAATTTTTGATGAAATTTCATTAGCGGTAGTTTTAGCACCGGCTTCTTTAAGGTGTCCTTTGTCAATTTTAAGACCTTGTAACTCATTCATGATTCCGTTTACAAAAATTATTGATTCTCCTGGTTGGTTTCCGTTGCCATTATTGATGACATGCGTGTATTCAGTATACTTTCTATTGGTTACTGTTTCTAATGCCGACATAACAAACTCCTACATGTTGCATTTAAGAAAATATACAATATAAAAACAAGGAGTTTATCTGTAAAGCATTATTTTTACATTTTTTGTATGGCATTGGAGTCTATTTTTATTTTGCTGATAGTTGCCATCAAAGCTAGAAATCCTAATAGAAAATTTATCGAGGCTTAGAGTATCAAAAATGTTTAAAAATTCGGTGTACACTATATTAGAAAAAGGGTTCTTTTCTTCTTGCTTCAGCTGCGCAGCTACCTTACTTTTCCTCCTCACCACCTACCCCTATTATAAGTTCAATTAAGTTTTTGATAATTGACAGCTTACGATGGTTTTAGGTAGTCTACTTACTTTATCTACCTTGATTTGAAGCTATGAGTAAACGACTTCTAATAGAACCCTTTTCCCTTCCTCTATCTCTCCTTGCCTTCAGCGCTCCTAATTTAGTCCAAGCCGCTTCGGAACCAACATTTAAAACTCCTCTAAGCCAAAATATTCCCTAATGAACATCGCAAAACGCTCAAAAGATAGCCCCAGATCCCACCGATGAAAAAACTCCTCCTAGCTCCATGTCTTCTCACCGCCTCACTTTCCGCAAGCGAGAACCTCAAAATCTACACCTACGGAGGAGGAGAGATCCTCCAAAAGGTCTTTAACCTCGTCTCGATCATCTGTGGGGCAAAAATCGCTGACTACGATGTTGCAGTTTGGATCGCGGTGAACATCGGCCTTCTCGTTGCGGTTGTCTTGGCTATGACGAAGATGAATCTTGCCCCTATTTGGAAGCAGTGGCTTATTCCCGTTTTTTTAACCGTCTCCCTTTTCACCCTAAGTACCGAAAAAGTCATCATCCACGACACCCTCATCAAAACCGATGCTAAGCAAAAGACCTACACCGTCGATCGGGTCCCTCTCCTTCTTGCCTATACCGCTCATTTCTTTAGCTCATTAAGCCATGGGATGACAAAAATGATCGAAGAGGGGGCCCATATTGTCGACGATCCCGTTTATAACTGGACCGGCCATATCTACGCTGGGCAAAGCCTTTTCAACACCCGCAAGATGCGGATCATTGACGAGGTGACCGAAGAAAACTTCCGTAACTTTTGCTCGGAATGTGTCTTTAGAGATCTGGGCCTGGGGATCTACACCAAAGAAGAGCTCATGCAAGCCCCCGACCTTTTCAACTTTTTAAAAGAGCGAACCTCAAAAATCCGGGGGGTGCAGTACAGACAGCCCAACCATTCTATAGGACCTCTTGAAGGCAAGGAAGAACCCCTTCCAGGGACATTGGGTACCCTAACCTGCCACCATGCCATCTCCCGGATCCATCAACATCTAGGTGGCCAGCTTGCTAATGCCAAAGAGCTCCTCGTCGGGTCCATTGGCAGCGAATACCAACACCTCATCGACAAAAGCCAAAACGCCCCCATCCAAAAGCTTATAGAACAACAAATCGCCATCGACACCCTCCAAGACTATACCATCGGAAGGTACGATACCCTTGCTGCCAAACGAGCTGAGCAGCTGCAGATCTCTTCCCAAAAAATCTTAGGAGCCATGGGAGCCAATATCCTCCTCGCTAGCCGGAACTACTTTGAAGCGCTCCTCTATGGAGTTTTCCCCCTCGTCATTATCGTCAGCCTCATCTCCCTTGGCTTCAAAGTCCTCCTTGGCTGGATCCAGATCATCGCCTGGGTAAGCTTCTGGCCTCCCTGCTTTATCATAGCAAACTTTGTCCTCGACTCCATCTGGGAAGCCAAAAAAGGAGCCCTAGGACTCGAAAAAGGGTACTCCCTCACGATGTCCGATGGCCTCTTCAACCTCTACAACCATATGGAAGGGATCGCTTGTGGCATCTTTGTCACCATCCCCCTCCTCTCCTGGGGACTCCTCTACCTCTCCAAAGGGGGAGCCTCCGCCCTTGTCCATTGGGCCAACTCATTCACCGCAAGAGCCCAAGGCTCCGCAACCGTTGCAGCCGGAGAAGAAACCACAGGCAACTACAGCTACCAAAACATCGGACTCTCCTCCAGAAACTTTGGTAATGTCACCGAGAACCAGAAAAACCTTGCCCCCCTTTTTATGGGATCGACCACAGCCACACAAGACGCCCAAGGAAAAGTGATCACTTCCACCCCAGGAGAGGGCCTTTCCCTAGACGAAAGAAAATCCCATCTGTTGACAGATATCACCCATTCCGATGCCTTTACCAAAAGCCTTCATGCCCAATGTAGAGAGGCAGAGTCCCTTACCCAAGGGGAAAGCCACACCTTCTCCCAAAGCGCCGCCCATACCGCCAATACAGCGCAAGGGCTGAATAAACACCTCTCCAATACATCAAATACCTCAGAAAGCTGGGACGCCTCCAAACTCCTATCGATGCAACGCCAAGCCCAAGAAGTCTTCACCAAAGCCGAAGAGTATGGAAAAACCCATAACATCGATACCACACAGGTTTTCGATGAAGCCCTCAAGGTAGGAGCTGGATGGGGGATCGGTTTAAAAGCAGGATTCGACACCTCCCTTTCCAACCGCTTCTCTGAAGCCTCAGCAGACCAAAAAAGTGAGCGCCTCTCCGATGCCCTTTCCATCTATGAAAGCATGCAAAACCTCGCCCAAACCGTTCACCGCGAAGGAGGAACCTTTTCTGCAGAAGAAGGGTTTAGAGATTACCAAGACTTCGCCGATTCCTTTAACCAAACAGAAAGCTCTGCAAAACAGCTCAATACCGCCTACTCCACCCAAAAAACCCTAGAAAACCTAGAGTCTGACATCCAAAGTAGCGATCTCCGCATCTCCGAGCATCTCAATAATGACTTTATGAGCTATCTAGAGTCTAACCTTGAAGATCGCGAGCTAATCCAAGAGACCCTCTCTACCCCAACCCTTAGAAAAGAAGCCATTGACGGCTTTATCCAAAACATCAAGCCCTCCCAAACAGAAACTCCCAACCTCAAAGCCGAGTATCGGGCGAATACCCAACCCTATGAAACGACTTCCTGGCAAGACAAACTTGAAACCGCCCGAGACCAAAAAAACCTCTATCAAAAAGAGATCCAAATAGCTCCACCCACTCAAGGGGAGCTTTTCAAAAACGGTTCCAACACCAAAAAGCTCACTAGAATTAAAAACGAAGTGCTTGGCGCTTCAGCCTCTCAAGAAAGGCCCCTTGCTCCCGAACAGTTTGAGCCCCTTTATACCGAAGCTGCCACCCTAAAACCCAAAACCCTTAACGAAAAAGGTGAGCCCACAGAAGGAGAGTTTCTAACAAGAAAAGAGGAGTTTCAAAAGACAAGCAGTCCCCACTTTCTCGAAAAGTTCCCTAAACGCATGGCGATCCATTCTATTGTTCGAAAGGTAGGGGACCTTCTAGATTTTCCCAACCCCGATAAGCAAAAAGAGCCCTACAATCCTGGCCTTCCAGGCTGGGATGATCTCACACCCGAACAACAGATCGCTGTTCTAGATGCAAGATTTAGCGATGATATCCCTTAAGGAGACCCATGGGCGTTTTTGAAAGTGTAACCCGAGGAGGACAGACCTGGGCCCACCGGATGCGGATGCTCAAGCAAGTCCTCCGCCTCATCTTCCTAGGGAGCCTCACCAGTTGCCTCCTATTTTTTGTAGGGAAGCTCAGCCTAGAGCCTCAAGAGAGGTTTCAAGCCGTTTACTACCTCCTCAAAGCGTCTCTTCCCTCCACAACAGACCGCATTTCCGTAAGCGGAGACTTTTGGAGCACAATCACCCACAAAGCGTCTCGAAAAAAACCCATTTCGGTTCCTAAAAGGCAGATCACCCGAGCTTGCAAGCCCCATGCTGACCACCTTAAAAACAAGGCCTTTCACCTCCTTAGAGAGGTCCCCTGGATATTTCTTATTACCTCCAGCCTACTCCTCCTTTTCTTCCTCCTTAAGGGGCTCGCCTCTAAACGACAAAAGCACCTCAAAGGGACCCGCCTCGAAAAATCCTGGAAGATCAAGCTCAAGATGACCCTGACCCGTCAAAAATCCGATCTCAAAATGGGCTCCATCCCCCTCCTTAAAAATAGCGAAACCCAACACATGCTCATCTGTGGAGCGACAGGAACAGGGAAGACCAATGCCCTCAGACAGCTGATTTCCCAAATCCGTAAGAGGGGAGAGCGCGCAGTCATCATCGATACAACAGGGGACTTTGTCACCCGTTTTTACCATGAAGAGAAAGATATCCTTTTTAATCCTTACGACCCTAGATCCAAAACCTGGCACCCTTGGTGCGAGTGCCAGCATGACTATCAATTTAAACAGCTCGTCAGCAGCCTCATCCCCAAAAACACCCACGCTTACGATGACTTCTTTCCAGAAGCCGCCCGCGCAGTGATCTTTGAGATGCTCATGAAGCATCACCATCTCGAGCACCATGATATCGAAGGGTTTGTTCAGGACCTTCTCACCAAAAGCGTATCAGAACTCTATCAAGACCTCAAAGATACAGAAGCCCGCATCTACGTCGACCCAGAAGGGGAAAGAACAGCAGTCTCCATTCGAGCCACTATCGCCAACTCCATCCGTCATCTCACCACTCTAAAAAATAGCCCCGATCCTTTTTCCATTCGGGAGTGGATCCTTTCAGAAAAAACCAACATGCTCTTTCTCTCTTGTCAACCCGAGCAAAGAGAAGCTCTTAACGTTCTAATGTCCGTGTGGCTCTCCACCGCCTTCAACGCCATGCGAGCCAGGACCCCCAAAAAAACCTGGTTCATCATCGATGAGCTCCACTCCCTCCAAAAGCTAGAGTACCTCGAAGAAACCCTCGCAGAGCTTCGGAAGTATGGAGGGGCCATCGTCCTAGCTACCCAGAATATCTCTCAGCTAGATAAAATCTACGGACACCACGGAGCTAAGATCATCCTCGATCAATGTGCGACCAAGGTAAGCTTCAGGCAAAGCGATCTAGAGATAGCCAAGCGAATGTCGGGGTTCTTTGGCCAGCGAGAGTTCCAAGAGACCCGAGAAGGGCTCTCTTATGGAGCCCATCAGATGCGTGATGGGGTAAACCTTTCCAATCTAGAAAAAACAAAAGCAACAGTGACCCCAACAGAGATTCTCAATCTTCCTGATCTGGAGGCCTTTATAAAACTTCCGGGGAACTATCCTGCCCTTAAAACAAAGTTTTTTTACAAAGACTAAGGGTTTAATTTCAATGACATAGATCAAATTCAAGTAGCTTAAGGGAAATAATTCCTTGACGTGAAATTTTGAATTTATTGATAATCCCTTAATAAATTGAGACCCAATATGAGATGTAGCCAATGTTTAAAACATTGTTTCCAAGTCTAATTTTCAGCTTAGCAATTTCCTTTTCCTTAGTTGCAGATAGCCCATTTTACCCAGAAAATTTCCCCACACTAGAGAAGAAAGGCTATACAGTCCACTATGATGGGAGCAAGAAAATTCCTCTTTGGACTCATGAACACCTAACACCTGAGAATCTTAAGAAAAACATCAATCGAAGGTATAAGTTCAAAGAAGACAAGTCCATCTACCCGCTTCATCGCAGCACACCTGCAGACTACAAATACTCTGGATTTGACAAAGGCCAGATGGTCCCACGAGCAGATAGAAGGACCTCCGCTGAAGCAACAAAAGAAACATTTGTCCTTTCAAATGTCGCTCCCCAAAACCACCCTTTTAATGGAGGCATTTGGGCTAAGCTAGAAAACCATATCAGGCAGCTTGTTTTCTCTGGATCCTATGATACTGTAGATGTCATCACAGGACCACTCTTCCTACCTTACAAAAAACATGGGAAGAAGTATGTGAAATATCAGGTGATTGGAGAGAATAATGTTGCTGTTCCAACACACTTTTATAAAGTTGTTTATGGTCACAAGAACCGTACTACAAAAGTGTGGACGTACTTAATCCCTGTTGAGAACTATCAAAGCAACGACCCTTACGACTATAGGGTTCCACTAAGCAAAATAGAAAAGCTCTCAGGCTTAATCTTCAAAAAAGCAGTGCATGACTAGGATGAATCAAACGTTATTAAAAAGGCGGTAAATAAATGGCAAATTTGATAGTCAACAATAACAAAAACAATATCGACTTAAGTCTAAACCAAAATAGCGGTTTAACGTCTAGTTCTAGCGATGAAGACACTGCCCTTAACTCTTCTAATAATGCAAGCACAAGCAGCTCGTCTAGTTCCTCAAGTTCTTCTTCAACGCTAAACACCTCTGAATTAAATAATATCGAATCTAGCGCATCTAATAGCACTAGAAATGAGCCCCAAGCTCACAGTTACTCTTTAGGTGACTTAAAAAAATCAGCTCATAAGCTTTACAAAGAAATCGAAAAGATAAAAACTCTTGAAGAGCTAAGTAGTCAACCTTCAGCAGAGCAGGCGAAGCTCCTGTGTAAAATAGCAAAAGGATTCCAAAGAGACCTTTTCTTTCAACCAGAAAAAGAAAAGACACTTAAAGATCTTATCAAAAAGCAGGAAGTGCCTTTTTCCTTAGCATATAGGATGGTTGATATCCTTTCAGCGCATGAAATCCAGAGCTATGATGCCCTCAAGCGCGCCCTTGCTAAAGCTGCCTGTTTTTTTATCGAACTGAATGTTTTTCACTTCCACGCCCAAAAAAGAAACGTTTATCAAGATACCGTAGATCAAATGATCAGGCTAGTATCCATGGTAGAAAAGACCCTTCCTAAACTTGAAGTGGAAGCAAAGTTCCACTTAAAATGCTCAAAAGCAGCATTAAAAAAGCTTTCCTTTGGAGTAGGGAGAGTCAAGACCATTGCCAAAGATAGAGGAGTTCAAATTCTAAAGGGAGCATTAGAGGCAGGCTTATCTAGAAGCGGGGCCCCTATTGTTGCCCCCCTTGTTGACACTTCTCTCGAAATCTACAAGCGGTTAGAAGAGAAATGGTACAAAAAGGTCTGGCGCTTAAAATGGACATTAGTTGCAAATCCCCTTGAAAACCTCAATGCTTTAGCATCAATTAAAGACTGCTTAAAGAAGTGGGAATCTCGCCCAGACCTTGCCTTTGCGATTACGCAAGTATTTGGCAATGCACTAGAAGGGAAATCCACTGAAGCTCTGAAAAAATCACTCCTTTTTGAAGGGAACGTTTCTTTAGAAAAGCTTGCAAAGCTAAAGAAATCTAGAACCTCTCTATGGAATGTCCGCTTTCATGCAATTACCGTTTTAAAAGCCTCTGCTCTCAGAAGTGATTTTGATAACGTTCTTCGTGAAAAATCTATAGAAATCATCTGGAATAGAAAACGGTCAGAAACAAACGAAAATGTTAAAAATCTTATTAATAATGCGATTGCAGACCTTGGAAATACGTACAGCCAATTAATGGAGGAAATCTCTAGCAAAGAAAAAGACCCGGATAAAGAAATATCTCGTATTACAAACCTAATCGAAACTGATAAGCATATCAAAGAGCTTCCAAAAATCATACAAATAAAAGAACAGCTCGCCGAAAACCTTATTCAAGCAAAAAGTGATCAACAGTCTATGGCAGGAGGTAACATCAGTGACTTAGAATCAAAAATTGATCACCTTGAACAATTAGAAGAAGAAAGACAAAATAAACTCGATGAACTTAAGGCAGAAACCCAATTCTTTAAAGACCTAAAGCAATTTAGAGAAACCAAAAACTGGGATGACTTTAGATAATCATTTAGAGGTATAAAATGTCTTCAAGCTCTTCATGTAGTCCTTTCAATCCTCAAATCTATCAGATAGAAAAACCAAAGCCACCGCCAAAAACAATTACAACAACCCTTGAAAGAGACAAAATTCATAAGCTTTCCAAACAGAAAAGATGGGTAGTCTGTCAGGTTTGGCCAGGTAATAGCGATGAAAGAGGCTCCGGGTGTCTAATTGGGGGGCGTCTTCTACTTACCAACTACCACGTTCTTCCAAACAAAAAAGCTGTCGAAAAAGGTCAAGCTGTATTTTTTATGGTGACCAAACAAGAACACCCCTTTGGAATATCTACAGCCAAGATTCTAAAGATAGAGCTAGACCCTAACTTTCCCCTCATACAGTCAAAAAACAACATGCCAACTCCCACTAGCCTGCCACAGCCAGTTAAAGAAGGCTGTCTCGACTTTACTATTGCAGCTTTAAAACCCCATCCTTACCTCTCAGGAGTCCAGGATAAGGTGTTTAGCATTTTTAAAAAAATTTCGATCAAAAAAAATGACCCTATCCATGTCCTCCAATATCCACATGAAATGGACTCTAAAACACTCATTTCCGGAGACCTTAAAGAAGACACCGGATATATCACAAAAAAAAACACCCATGACCTTGAACATAGTGCTGATACCAAAAAAGGTTCCTCTGGAAGCTCAATAATAGACAAAAATGGCAATCTTATAGCCCTTCACTACCAGGGCACCTGCAAAGTTCATGCAAATGCGACCAAGAGTTCCCTAGAAAAAAGCACAGATCGGAACTCTTTGCAGCCTCAAACAAAAAACACAACTTTGCAGGCGTCCCGCCTTCATTACGGAGCTCAAAGAGGAGTGCTTATCACACAGATAGCAGCTTCACTAACAGCAGAAGAAAAAAATAGAATTGAACAAGAGATCCAAAACTTCTCTATCTACAAAAGCCTTGACGGACCTCCAAAACCTCATACTAGCTTAACCAACGTTCAAGAGATCCACCCTGATTTCGTAAATAGAGAGGAAGCCTTAAAATTCCTAGAAAAGTCCCTAATGAATTCTTCTGATCCCCTTCCTAAAGCCCTCCTTCATGGAGCAGGAGGATTTGGAAAAAGTGAAATAGCCATTGCCTTTGCCAATAAACAAAAAAAGCATTTCTCAATCATATGGTGGATCCCCGCATCTTCAGAACAAGAAACAAGAGAAGCCTACAGAAAACTTGCCTCCCACCTAAAAATCCCCATTGATATCGAAAGCTCAACCCAATATATCATTGAGCGTGTACACGATGCCTTAGCATCTCCATCACTAAAAAAAAACTATCTCCTCATCTTCGACAATGCCACAAAACATCCTAAGCTGCCCTGCAGAGGAAAGGGATCCATTATCATCACTACCCGCAATAAAAACCTTTCAAAGCTCATTAAAAATCAGCATCATGTTGATTCTTTTACCCGCTCAGAAGGAAACACCTTATTAGAGAAAATTATTGGCTCAGAAAATCCTCAACTTAAAAAAAAGCTCGTTAAAGCGCTTGACCGTATCCCCCTCTCCCTGACCCAAGCCGCCTACTTTCTAAAAGATTCTCAAATATTTACTCTTGCCACCTACCTTGACTATCTAAATAAAGATCCGGGAAAGGCCCTTAAGAGGATGGAAGGAGATGAAAGGTATCCCAACAGCCTCTATAGCGTATGGAGCATTACTCAAGACCAGCTCAAGAAAAGCGCCCCAGAAGCTTACGAATGGCTCCAGATCTGCGCCTATCTCCACCCCGATACCATCCCCATCTCTTACTTAAATACTTATCTTAAGATATTTAAAAATCAAAAGGACCCCTTTGATAGAGCTCTTAAAGCAGATGAAATTCTTAAAAAACTCACAGGCCTTGGGATCCTTCGCCATAACATAAAAACAAAAAGCCATGCCATCCATAGAGTCAGACAAGAGATCCTCTTAATCAATATGGACTCTTATTCCTCACCCTCATCTAGCAAGATAAGTATGAACAACGGCTGTCTCAATCCAATAGCAAAAAAATCTATGGAACTCTTGTCTGAATTGACTTATGAGGTTGAAGAAAGCGTAATAGCTGATTGGTATAGGTTAATTCCATGGTACCCTCATGCAAAAAGTTTTTTAAAAAAAAACTTAAGCAGGTTGCTTACTAAGCGATTAATAAACAATGATTTAGCATCTATTCATTACTCTCTAGGAAGAGTTGACTATATAAGAAGAGAATATACAGAAGCTAAAAACCATTGGAAGAAAACGCTAGAAATAAAAAAGAAGGTAGCTGAAGCGAAAAGCTCATATTTACATAATTGTTTTTTTATTTCTTATGGGTTATACTCTTCGCAGGTTGCTGAGAGGAGGCTCACTCATAAACAAAATGACAAAAAATGCTCAAGCTCTAAGTCTGCAAATTTTTTGTCAAAAAAAATTGAGTATTCAGAAAAGAATTCGTGTCCACAACCGAAACAATTGAATAACTTTCATAAGTATTCTAAGGATGTAGTAGAACATTTTGTTGATTTAGCAAACTGCATAACTAACTTAGGACATACTTATTGTGAGCTGAAAAAGTATGATAAAGCTTTAAAAAGTTTTCAAAAATCCTTTAATATTCTTGACTTTTTTTTTAATCAAGCACCTAACCAAGAGCTTTCAGTTGCTAAAAATAATTTAGGATATCTTGTTCTTAAGAAGGGCTGCCAAAAAAAAGAGAGCTTGCAGAGAGCTATTGAGCAATTTCAAGAAGCTCATAATATACTTGAAACAATTCAAAGTTCTAATAAACCTCTTATTGCTACCTTTCTAAGAAATATCGGAGAAGCTTTTGACCGAAGTAATAATCTTGATGAAGCAGAAAGTTTTTATACAAAAGCTATTGACTGTTTCCAAGAACCTCATTCCCTTAAGGCAAGGTGTCTACACGAGTATGGGAATGTTTTAAGGAAGAAATACCCTAAACAATGGACATTAGCAAAAAAGAAATATTTAGAAGCAATAGAAATTTTTGAAATCTGCCTTTCTACAAGGAACTGCTTAGTGATTGCAAATTGTCTAGTTGACTTAGGAACCCTACTGAACGAGTCAGGTAATATTAAAGATGCTCGCAGCAGCTTAACTGAAGCGCTTGCAATAAAGAAAAATATTTTAGGAAAAAATCATATAGATGTATCAGCTGTTAATAAATTAATAGCTGCTTTATCCTCCTCTAATTATTAATAGATTTAATTAGAGGAATTTTTTAAAATCTGCTACAAGGAGGTAGTATATGTCAATTAACGCTGCAGGAGGCTCAAACGTAGGTTCAGGAGGAGGCACTTCAGGTTCAGGAGGTTCATCAGGCTCAGGAGGTTCGTCAGGCTCCCAGGGTGCTAAGTATAGATTTGAACTTTTTGATATCCGTGAAAATGCATTACCTTTATCGAAAAAGGTTAATGGTATATGCTTATTTAATCACTCATTAAATTAATAATTTAAATTTTTAAACCTAAGGCTCTTTGTGAGTAATTATTAAGAGCCTTAAATCAGCCTTATTGTATCAGGGCTAACTATTTTTTCCCATTGGAGACAACTTCCTTTGCCATTAATTATTCGAGCCTGAAGAACTAAGGATTATGTTTATTGTGAGAAGGTTAAAACAGAAAAAACTCTTTATAAATTGCAAGAAAATTGGACTACACACCCCATTTTCTTGCAAATTCGATAAACAAAATCCGCACTTGCAAAAGAAAAATCGAAGACTTTTCCCCAGAGGCGATTAATTAAGTATTTGATAGTGCAATAGAAGAGAGATCAACTCAAGGAAAAAGTGATCAGCAGCTTACAGAGTAACATCAGTGACTTAGAGTCAAAAATGGACAAGCTCGAACAATTAGAACAAGAAAGACAAAATAAACTCGATTAGCTTAAGGCAGAACCCCAATTCTTTAAAAACCTAAAGCAATTTAGAGAAACCAAAAACTGGGATGACTTTAGATAATTATTTAGAGGTATAAAATGGCTTCAAGCTCAAGCTCAAGCTCTTCATGTAGTTCTTTCAATCCTCAAGACTATCAGATAGAAAAACCAAAACCACCGCCAAAAACAATTACAACAACCCTTGAAAGAGACAAAATTCATAAGCTTTCTAAACAGAAAAGATGGGTAGTCTGTCAGGTTTGTCCAGGTAATAGCGATGAAAGAGGCTCCGGGTGTCTAATTGGGGGGCGTCTTCTACTCACCAACTACCATGTTCTTCCAAACAAAAAAGCTGTCGAAAAAGGCCAAGCTGTATTTTTTATGGTGACCAAACAAGAACACCCCTTTGGAATATCTACAGCCAAGCTTCTACCGATAGAGCTAGACCCTAACTTTCCGCTCATACAGTCAAAAAACAACATGCCAACTCCCACTAGCCTGCCACAGCCAGTTAAAGAAGGCTGTCTTGACTTTACTATTGCAGCTTTAAAACCCCATCCTTACCTCTCAGAAGTCCAGGATAAGGTGTTTAGCATTTTTAAAAAAGTTTCGATCAAAAAAAATGACCCTATCCATGTCCTCCAGTACCCACATGAAATGGACTCTAAAACACTCATTTCTGGTGATCTTAAAGAAGACACCGGATATATCACAAAAAAAAACACCCATGACCTTGAACATAGTGCTGACACCAAAAAAGGTTCCTCTGGAAGCTCAATAATAGACAAAAATGGAAATCTTATAGCCCTTCACTACAGAGCTCGAAGAGGAGTGCTTATCACACAGATAGCAGCTTCACTAACAACAGAAGAAAAAAATAGAATCGAAGAACTTTCAAAGGAAAAATTTGAGACCAATACCCCACAGAAAAAAGCTTTCAGCAAAGCTCTAAAAAATTATTACCTTGCACACAACCAACTTACTGTTTTACGTCTAAAAACAGGAGGGGAGTTTGAATTTAAACTCCCTATAGAAAAAATCTTTGTGCGGCTAGGGATAATCACCCAGAAAAAAAGAAAAGAAAGAGACCAAAGCCTTGATAAACACTCAGGTCAGCTAACCGTCGAAGATGGAAGATACCCCACCCATGAGACAATCTTCGAGCAAAAAGAAAATATTGAAATTGAAACCCTTTTCGATCACGAAAGTTTCAAAAAGGAAAATACCCAGAAAAACTATTCTGATCCCAAGGATTTGAAAGACAAATCAGTTTATATCCAAGGAGCTGCAGGAATCGGAAAAAGCACCCTATGCCACTACATTGCCTATCAATGGGCAAAAAATGGCCTCTGGAAAGAGCACTTTTCTCACATCATCTGGATCCCACTAAGGAATTTAACACTAGAAAAGTATCCTCCTAGTAAAGACTACACTCTGTATGACCTCATCATTAGAGAGTACAAAGGCCAAGCAGATCTAGAGCCTTTCCGAAAAGCCCTTGAAGACCCCAACCTCCCACAAAAAACCCTACTCATTTTAGATGGTTACGATGAGCTTTCTTCTGATGCCGAAGGAAACTCAAGCTTAGGTAAAGCATTTAAAAAACTAAAGGAGCACTTTCCCCACACTCTCATTACCTCAAGGCCAGGACCATGCTCTTTTAAACGCTCTTGTAATTTGGAGCTTTTAGGTTTTGACAGAGAAGGCATTAAGAGGTACATCAATAACTTTTTCACACAAGCTCAATCCGAATTACAAAAGCAAAAGCTTGAGAATTTTTTAGATAGTTCTTCCTATGCCATGAGCCTTGCTCATATTCCGATTAACTTAACGCTCCTCTGCGCTTTATTTAATGATGATCCAAAAGTATTCGATGCGGTTACCCCAGTGACTTTAACATCGATTTACGATCGTATCCTTAATCAGATGTATAAGTGGTTTTTGCTTAAAAAGATTGGAAAAGGAGAATCCAAACAAAGAAAAGGAAATATCCTCACCGATAACAACCTTAGGAAAAACCGCGAAGTATATGACATTGTCGAAGCTTTTGAAAAGCTAGCTAACTATGCAATGAACACGAATACGCTATATATTCAAAAAGCTAAGATTGAGCGCATTATTAATCACAAATATACAATCGAAGAGCTCTCTCAAATTGGTTTATTAAGAATCCCAGAAGGGGGATCAAGGGGTTACTTTATTCACTTAACCTTTCAAGAGTTTTTGACAGCTTCAAAAATTGCAAACAGCTATCTAGATGGATTAAAACACGAAGAATGCCAAAGGTTTGTTAGCGAGAACAAGTTCAATCCGAGATACGCTCTCATTTTTAGAATGATCGCAGGATACCTCTCGTGTCGGAGCTTGGAAGATGATGATTACTTACCCGCTCTAAAAGACTTCTTTGAAGATTTATTTTCCAAACCTAGAGACTTAGCAAAAAGCTACGAACTGACTCTTTTTGCAAACTGCTTTGAAGAGTGTGATGGTACCCAAATCGATCAGTACGATGATTTTATTAAAGAAGTTGTAAAATATATCAAAGTTGCTCCTACACAAGAAATGAGGCTTCATATTCTTCATAGGAATACAAAACTATTACACAATAAAAAAGTTTTAAAAGTGTTTCAGGGTTGGTTTAAAGATGCACAAAAGCATGAAGAAGCTATTAGCCTGGTGCATAGACTAGCAGCAGTTAATCAATCTATACCGGATGAATTTTTCAGCAAGCTGATGGAAATGGCGTTTGATCAAAGCTTCAGTTGGGATGTTAGGTTAAAAGCTGCCAATGCCTTATTAGAAATCAGTAAAGAAGGTGATGACAAACTTAAGCAAACAATTTACTTCGATGATGCCGCGATAGTTATGAGGAACGTTGCTGTTGCCCTTGGAGGAATCAGCAAAAAACTGTGCGCCCAACAAGTAGACCTATTCCTTGCGGCGTTGAGTGATGAAGGCTT
Source organism: Candidatus Neptunochlamydia vexilliferae (assembly GCF_015356785.1). Taxonomy (NCBI): domain Bacteria; kingdom Pseudomonadati; phylum Chlamydiota; class Chlamydiia; order Parachlamydiales; family Simkaniaceae; genus Candidatus Neptunichlamydia; species Candidatus Neptunichlamydia vexilliferae. The sequence continues at coordinate 31,459 of NZ_JAAEJV010000010.1, forward strand.
TAGTTATGCTGGGGATGAAGTCGCTGCTGTCCTAGTAAAGATTGCTAAAGAGGGACCTGACCAAGCTTCTAAAGTGTGTAAAAAGCTCGTGGAGATGGTATTGAACAAAGAGATCAACCTTCCTGATAAGAAACGAGCTGTTGCTGTGCTAGAAGAGATTGGTAAGGAGGAGCATAACCTCCCTCAAAATGAGCTTGAAGATCTTAAGAAAATGGTATTGAATCAAGATCTCAACCTCGATTATAGGTGGATAGCTACTAAAACTCTATTAGGGATCGGTAAGGGGGATAATCTGCAAGCATTTGAACCGCTAAAAGCGCTTGTAGATATTTTTACGGATAAAGACCAGGATCGGTATCTTAGGGAGTCCGCTGCTATCCTAATCGGTAAGGCAGGTGCAGAAGGGTACTGCCTCCCTCAAATAGCTTTGAAAGAGCTTACGGCGACGGCATTGGATAAAAACTGCCACCTCGACTTTAGGTGGGTAGCTACTGAAACTTTAGGAGAAGTTGTTAAAGGAAGGGATCACCCCCAGGCCAATAAAGCCTTGGAGGGGCTTTTAGTGATGCTACAGCAAGAAGAATCAAATGATTATGCTCAGAAGAATGCTACTACTATCCTACAAAGAATCATTAAAGGAAGATATGATATTTCTTGTAGAGTTTTGAAATCGCTTAAGAAGGTGAAAGATAAAAAACTTTGCATCAGTATAAAGACCTTTGCTATGGAAGAGATCGTTAAAGGGGGAAAGGAGATCTCTTCCGAAGCGCTCAAAGCGCTAGTAGAGATGGTCAAAGACAGCACCCTCGACTCGTCTGCTCGGGGAAGTGCTGCTTCAGTCCTAGGAGAGATCGGTAAAGGGGAGAAAGAGGGCTCTTCCGAAGCGCTCAAAGCGCTAGTAGAGATGGTCAAAGACAGCACCCTCGACTCGTCTGCTCGGGGAAGAGCTGCTTCAGTCCTAGGAGAGATCGTTAAAGGGGGGAAGGAGGTCTCTTCCGAAGCGCTCAAAGCGCTAGTAGAAATGGTCAAAGACCGCACGCTTAACTCGTATGCTCGGGGAAGAGCTGCTGAAGCCCTAGGAGAGATCGGTAAAGGGAGGAAGGAGGGCTCTTCCGAAGCGATCAAAGCGCTAGTAGAAATGGTCAAAGACAGCACGCTTAACTCGTATGATCAGGTAAGAGCTGCTGAAGCCCTAGGAGAGATCGTTAAAGGGGGGAAGGAGGTCTCTTCCGAAGCGCTCAAAGCGCTAGTAGAAATGGTCAAAGACCGCACCTTCGGCTCGTCTGTTCGGGGAAGTGCTGCTGAAGTTCTAGTAGAGATCGGTAAAGAGGGAAAGGAGGGCTCTTCCGAAGCGATCAAAGCGCTAGTAGAAATGGTCAAAGACCGCACCCTTGACTCGTATGCTCGGTTAAGAGCTGCTAAAGCCCTAGTAGAGATTAAAGGGGGAAGGGAGATCTCTTCCGAAGCGTTCAATGCGCTAGAAGAGCTGATCAAAGACCGCACCCTTAACTGGTATGTTCGGTTAAGTGGTGCTTATGCCCTAAGAGAGATCGATAAAGGGAGGAAGGAGGTCTCTTCCGAAGCGCTCAAAGCGCTAGTAGAAATGGTCAAAGACCGCACGCTTAACTCGTATGCTCGGGGAAGAGCTGCTGAAGCCCTAGGAGAGATCGTTAAAGGGGGGAAGGAGGTCTCTTCCGAAGCAATCAAAGCGCTAGTAGAGATGGTCAAAGACAGCACCCTTGACTCGTATGCTCGGGGAAGAGCTGCTGAAGCCTTAGAAGAGATCGTTAAAGGGGGGAAGGAGGTCTCTTCCGAAGCAATCAAAGCGCTAGTAGAGATGGTCAAAGACCGCACGCTTAACTCGTATGCTCGGGGAAGAGCTGCTGAAGCCCTAGGAGAGATCGTTAAAGGGGGGAAGGAGGTCTCTTCCGAAGCGCTTAAAGCGCTAGAAGCGATGGTCAAAGACAGCACCCTCGACTCGTATGATCGATTAAGAGCTGCTTCAGCCTTAGGAGAGATCGTTAAAGGGGGGAAGGAGGTCTCTTCCGAAGCGATCAAAGCGCTAGTAGAGATGGTCAAAGACAGCACCCTTGACTCGTCTGCTCGGACAAGAGCTGCTGAAGCCCTAGGAGAGATCGTTAAAGGGGGGAAGGAGTCCTCTTCCGAAGCGCTCAAAGCGCTAGTAGAGATGGTCAAAGACAGCACCCTTGACTCGTATGCTCGGAGAAGTGCTGCTTATGTCCTAGTAGAGATTGGTAAAGGGGGGAAGGAGTCCTCTTCCGAAGCGCTCAAAGCGCTAGTAGAAATGGTCAAAGACCGCACGCTTAACTCGTATGCTCGGACAAGAGCTGCTGAAGCTTTACCAAAGATGGACCTTTCGTTTTTAAGCTTTCTAGAAACTTCGCGCATTAGTTGTCTTGATATTGCTCAAGTATGTGCTATTAAGCAGCAATCACTGTTCATTTTAGAAAACAAGGTAGTCATTAGCAATAAACACTCTACAGAATCATTCGCAATTGACAATAGTAGTATAAAAGAGCTAAAAGAGGTTAAAATTTTAGACCTGTTTTCACATAAAAAGAATACCGGGTCTGCAAAAAAAATTATCCAAACAGATATTGCTAAGTTAGCAACTTCAAAGCCCTCCGTTTCAAATTCCTCATCTATATTAAATAATGCATCGCCTATTAACACCCATCCAAACCTCTCTTCTGTACACGACTTTACCTCAGAGCTTACTGCAATTGAAAATAAGCAAAAGCAAATAAGCGTTTACGAGCTACAAGAACTTGAAAGATCAATCAAAACCTCAAACCTACCTGATAGTCAAAAGCAAAGCCTCCTAGCCCGAGTAGAGAAGATTCACTCAGGGATGAGCGGCAGCTCAAGCTCAAATAAGTAGTTAGATATGAAAGATTTAACAACATAATTTTTGTTATCAGACCCAACCGAACTTGCTTTTGAAATATAATCACTTGACATTACCAACAATAGTTGGTAAAATAAAGTTAAATAGATTTAGTCCGTTGTAGTTAAAGGAGATAATGTGCCGGCTAGCGGAAAAGAAATGCGAAAACTGTTTCAAAAAGTGGGCTACAAGGTTGTGCCAGGCGGAGGTAAAGGGAGTCACTGGAAATTAAAAAAGTCTGGAGCTCCTACGGTGACTATCCCGAATCATAAAGAGCTTGCAACAGGAACAGAACATGCTCTTAAAAAGTTATTAAAACAAGTTGAAAATTAAGGGGTTATCAATGAAATATCACTTCAAAGTTCATAAAGATGGAAAATTCTATTGGGCTCAATGCGTTGAACTGGAGGGTTGTATCACTCAAGGAAAAACCCTTAAGGAACTTAATAGCAATATGGAAGAAGCACTAAATCTCTATATTCAGGAGCCAGAAGATTCTTCAGAGTTAGCTCCTTTGCCAAAGCAATCGATTAGAAAGTCAAAGAACCTTGTGGAGGTTCCTGTAGATCCTGAAATCGCTTTCTCATTTATGGTAAGATATCACCGCATCAAAAAACATGGAATGACCCAAAATCAAGCAGCAAGAAAGATGGGTTTTGAAACACTATACAGCTACCAAAGACTCGAAGCTAAAAAATGCAATCCGAGCCTAAAAATTCTGTCTAAAGTCAAAAGAGCTTTTCCGGATTTTTCAATCGACTATGCTCTTGGGTGTTAGCTTTAATCACTCTTTATCAACTACTTAACAACATAAGTTTTATTATCAGACGTTAGGAGAACAGGGGATTTTTATTCCCCTGCCATAGTAAAACCTAACGGAGGGACTCGATCTCTTCACTTGAAAGCCCAGTCGCTTCAGAAATCTGATTTACTGGAAGGCCCTGTTTGAGCAAAGCTTGGGCGATTTCTAGCTTTTCTTCTTTGCGTCCCGCTTTCCTTTCAGAGGATAAGACTGCCAAATGGTCTCTATGCTCATTAACACTGGCTTCATAGGCCTTTCTTGTCGCTGGGTCGGATGAAAGCCTTTCTAGCCTTTCAAGTGCTCTTTGAAAAACGGGGTCTTGCTTTAAGGCATTTGCTTCTTTTTCTTTTATTAGAGAAGCATTTTTAAGGAGGTAAAACCATTTTTCTTTATAGGTCTTGAGTTCTGCTAGAGGCTTATCTTTAAATTTTTTAAGGTCAACCAATGTGGCCTTCCATTGATTAAAAAGATGCTCATTAGAGGAAGAGATCTCAGGCTTAAACCTATAGGTTTCTACCACTTTTTCATTATTCAAAATACCATTTTTTTCTCGTTCGCTTCGGTGAAAGTCAATAATTGCTACAATGTGAACCTTGGGAAGGTCTTGCCAGCCTATTAGCTTTTTTTGCTTCTTTTTCTGTTCAGTTTCTGTTGCTTGTTGGTGATAATGGTAATCTATCTGCTCTGTATAATCCTTTCCTAAGTAATAAAGAAGCCTTTTATCAAACCCTTCGTGGTTATAAGTTTGCATTTCAATGATGTATCGCTCCCCTCCCCTGGTTTTTACCGATAAATCCACAAAGGTTGAGGGTCTACCAACTTCAACTCGCATCTTTCTAGGATCTAAGAATTCTTCAATTTCAATAAGATCGTCCCCTTCAAATCCTAAGACAGAATTGATAAAGCTTTCTAAAAGTTCTTTACTACTTTTATCGCCAAAAAAATCTTTGAAGACGACATCAACTTTGATATCTAACAGGTCTATCATACTTCTAACGCTCCATTGTCCGTCATTTTATCATGAAAGAAGCGATTTGTATACTCCAATTTTTATCCTCAAGTCGCTGAACGTCCGATAGTAAAACTTATGTTGTTAAATTGTTGGAAATGAATAGATTAAGAGTGTTGTGTGTTAGCACTCTTGCACGTTCTGATCACCATCATCAAGCGGATTTTCATGCTTTTCTTGATGCCTGGTGATAGGTATGACATTGGGCCGAGTCATCTGCATCATCTGTCCCTCAATGTTACTAACCTTTGAATACACGCGGTTTACATCTTTTTCAACCGCATCGATTTTTTTATCGAGGTCTTTGATTTCACTTTTAAGTTCTTTTTTGCTTGCTTCAATCTTTTCATTTAGAGCTTTGTTGGTTGCATCAATATTGTCATTCAGAGCTTTATTGCTTGCTTCCATTCTAGCTTCAAAAGCATCAACCCTCCTATCAGTCCTACTAGCGATATACATTACAAAGGCACCTAAAGTCCCTATAGTCGTTAGTGTGTAGGTCCAGTCCATTGAAGTCTCTCCAGTATAAACTTAATCACAGGTTATCACATATGGCTAGGAATGTCCAATAAAAAATCTAATCTATTCATTCAGAACGTCTTATAACAAAAATTATGTTGTTAACTCTTTCATATATAGCTACTTATTAGAACTTGAGCTGCTACTCATCCCTGATTGAATCTTCTTTATTCGGGCTATGAGGCTGTCTTTTTGTCTATCCGATAGGTTGGAGGCTTTGATTGCATTTTCAAGCTTTTGAAGCTCGTAAACGCTTGTTGGCTTTTGCTTATTCTCAATTGCAGTAAGCTCTGAGGTAAAATCGTGTACAGATGAGAGGTTTGAATGGGTTTTAAGAGGGGATGCATTATTTAATATAGATGAGGAATTTGAAACGGAGGGCTTTGAAGTTGCTAACTTAGCAATATCTGTTTCGTTTTTTTTATGGTAGACCAGTAAGCAGGCATTTTTTTCTGGCTCCCTATCCCAGCTCTGGATTTGTGGGCCTATAACTTTGGGATAGCTAGCATCATTATGCTCTATCCATTGGACTGTACCATCGCCTGTTTCATAGCGGCATCCTGTAACATAATGTCCTGGCTGATAGCACCCCATTGATTGTAAAGTGTACCAAAATTTTTTTCCGTTTGATAGCATTACATAGATCTCTTCATCAATAGTTACCTTGATTGTTCGTGCATGATCTGTAAAACGCTTAAGCGTTAAAGGTAAGATATCAGGTGCTCTGTCTAAAACTACTTTGCTGTGAGTATAGCCTTCTTCGGTTAAGATCTCTAGTTCTTCAGTTGAAAAAAATTTATCTAAGACCTCTTGTATAGATCCATTATGGAGAGGGAGTTGAAGTATAGAATCGCGCTCTTTAGATATAGTTTTTGTTTTATGGGATTGTGAGATGGATAGTACTTTATGAAATATTATTTTTCCAAAACCTATTTGATCCAAAAATCGAGTAGTAAACTCTCCTATATCTTGAAAAGGAGCTCCAAACCCAATTGCATTATAAAGTTCCTTTGCAGAAATGGTTTTTCCATCATTCAATAACGATTGCATAACTTTCAAGCATAGTAAGCGATTTTTTACTGTATCTGCTAAATAAGCATTTTCTGTACAGTTTCCTTGATCTATTTTTCGTAAAAACCCCTGAGCTCTACTTTTCAGTGAATTTTTTCCTGAAAATGCTCCTTCAAAGCGCGTTAGGATATTATTAATGGTTTGAGCTGCAGCCTCTTTTTTAGTCTCTTGGTCAGATTCAAGATTTTCAAGTGCTGTACTCATATTACCATATTCAGAGACTAAAAATTCATGAAACTGTCTTTGAGACCCACTTTTTTCAAAAATTTCTCTGAGAGTTTGGAGGTAGGCAAAACTTTCGCTAGATAAATTCTTATAATTTTGCTGAATCAATTCTAATTGGTTGATAAAACGCTTAGAGGTTAGTGCCTGTAGAGAGGCATTAGCATAACAGACTGAACCATAGTTTGTTAATCCTGCATGGGTATTGAAAGAAATATGCAAAAAATCATCAGGTTTAGACCCTCTCTTGCCTGTGCTTAATGATGTTCCTTCTTGTGATAAAAAGAATGATAGCGGAAAAGAAAGTTTTTGCCTTGATGGATAAAGTTGGGTAGTAGTGGTGGGGTCGAAGCCATCTACTTGTGTTTGATCAATCATAGAACCTATATTCCGTGTTCTGCCCGAGCTGTTTGCAGTAGGTTGTAATTCTTTAGAGGTTTTGCCCTCTAAGTGAGGATTGTCTTCAGTCATAGTCTTTTGTCTCTTATTGGAATATTTTAATTCATTCGTCCCCAAACTTCTAGAACGCTTAGTCCCCCGTCGTAAGTCGTCTTCCATAAGCCCCCCCCCTTGACTTGGTGAATTGAAAAGCTTATCGTCTGAATCGCTTATAAAAGGCACTTTAATTAATTTAGTTCGTAAGTATGGTTTGAATGTTCGATTTAATGATATATGAGGCTTTTTCCTTATTAAAATCTTTTGCTTTTTGATAGGCGAACTCGAAGCCATAACTCTTCCCTTAGAATTTTTCATTCCTTGAGTTTGTTGACCATTATCATGAGTTAGAGGTATGTATGAACTGGGCCAAGATACTTCTTTAAAAGCCTGCTCAGGATTAATAGGTTTTAACAGGCTTTGATTGACTTTATATCCATCATATACAAGTGGTTTACCTGTTAAGTAGCAGATTTTCTGCACCAAAACAAATGAACCATCGTCTTGAATTAGATTCTTAAGATATTCAACTTTAACTTTCTGCAACACTCTTAATATACCTTGATAAGCTCTACCAAAAGAGTATTTGGGATTCATTAATGACACTAATATTTCTAAGTTTTCTTTTGAAACCTCTTCTCCTTGTTCTAATTTATTATCGATAAAGGAAGCAAACCGTAAAACATTTGAATAATCCATTGATTTTAATTCGATTAATCTTTTGAATACTAATTCAATTATTTTCTGCCCAGAATCTTTAGAGATATGTGCAAGTCTTATCAAAGCACTTGTAACTTCCTTTCCTGCATTTTTATTAAACATTTCAAGTAAAAGATGTAGGAAAATAGAGATATAGTCTTCACTTTCCGAAATGAGCCTTAGTGCACTACTAGCAGAATCAATAGTTCTACATAAAAGAGCTATTTCTTGATTTTTATTACATTGAATTATTTGAATAAGCAAAGGTAGTATATTTTTTTTTAGAAAATTTGCCTGATTTTTTAAATTAGATGTGTAAAATATTAATGTTCTAATAATACTTAACAGCTCATTAGTTCCCTGTTTGTTCGTAATCTCTAGCAGTTTTTCTAGGATAGATTCCTGGTTATAAGGGGAATGTTTCAAAAGCATTATTCCTGCATCAAGCCTTACAGATATTTCGCAAGTATTTTTTTCGTTTGATAAAATTGAAGATAAAATATCTTTACAGTTAATAATCTTTTCTTCTGAATTTTGGGATATTTTCTTTAATAAAAAATGTTTATCTTTGGAACTAAATGCCTTTTCGAATATATTCTGTAATATTTCTTCTATATTTGTAAACCATGAAGCCTCAAGGCTTTCAAAAGCTGAAAAATCAATCTTATTTTCTATATTATATAAAGCCACTTCCCAAAAACTTTTTCGTACCTGTTCAAATGAATCCTGATCAGGCTTTGCCATGTGGCTTAGAAACCAGACAGCGTCCTTTTGCTTTTCTGGTTTCTGGGCTTCCTCCACCAAACCAGCAATTACCTGCTTTAATACTTTCTTGTTTGTCCATGCTCCAGCCTCATAATGGAGCATACTTGCGCCGAATAACTTTTCGGCATTATAGGGAAAAACATTTATTGATACCCAGGTCCTTATGGTATCCTGCTGGGGTAAAGTACAATCCACGTCTATAAGTTCTTTTATTAAATGATTTAAACGTCTATAATCTGCTATAGATAAATTTTTAATCTTTAAAAGCTCCAGCATGACCCCAGTGGCATGAGCCTTTAATTCCGATTCCCCTTTTGCAATTTCACCTAACGCAAGACTTAGTCGTATCTTAGGATCTATGCCTATAGACTCTTTGTTTTTTATCAAGAAGTTAAGCAAGCTTTTCCAATTTTTAGAACACTTAAAATATCCGTGCCTTGCCATTTTTTCTATGCAAAAAGTCATTTGGTAAGTGTCGGAAGGTTTTTTTAGACGATCTATAATAGCAAGCTCCAGCTTCTGAAAAAAGTCTTTCTTTTTTTCTAAAATCTCGATAAAGCCACAAACCAAATCTCGGTAAACAACTGTATCGATAGATTTACTAAAAAGCATCTCTTCTAAGTTTTTTTGAGGTAATGAGTAACCAAACTTAATTAACTTAAATAGAGCTTCCACTGCTTTTAGTTGACTACTTGATTTTGATGATCCAGTAAGTTTATTTTCTTGATAATTAATAGGTTGTGTGTCGCTAATGAAGTATATAAGAGGCAAGGCTGCTTGCTTGAAATCAGAGATAAGACCTGCTGAAGCAAGCTTCTCTATGCAAAAGGCTGCGACACCAGAACTGTATGGACTTATTTGGTAACGGAAAGCTATACCCACTAAGGTGTTTATTATTTTGGTTTTATCTTGATTTTTATCAATAATTCGTCTTAACAAATTACATGTTATTTTCTCTCGATCAAGTGGATGCATTTGCTTATTTAGGGTAATAGCAGTTATCAAGAAGTCAGTTATTTTTTTTTCTATCCTTGAAATCTTCGCGGCTATCTCACTTAACCTAACAACAACCTCATTTTTAAGGTTAGGAAACTGCTCACCTGCTGTTAGTAAAAGCGCTACCGAATCCATATTTGCTTCCTTTTGAAGAATCATTATGTTGCTTAAGCTTAAAATAGATTGTTTCTTAACATGGAGAAAGGATTTATCCCTAATAAGGTTTTCTAATACAACTTTCACTTTACCAGCACTGGTTTTTCTATTTCTAGCTATAGACTCTAAGAAATCGATTGCACGCTTACTGATCCAGTAATCCTTATTTTTTGCAACCTCTATTAAGGTATTCAAATAGAAATCATAATTGATGAGCTCTGGCTGAAAAAACAGATCTAATAGTACATCTATAAGCTTCCAGCAGGGAAGTTGTTGCTCAGCTTCGTCTTTTTCGGATGACTGGGCTAAGCAGGAAGTGGATGTAATTTTACCTGCTAATTTTTTAAAAAAAACTTTACAATCTACCCGATTTAAATTAACGATCTCTTTAAGGACATTTATTTTGTCTTTACCAAGTTTATGATCCAATTTTTTCTTACTGTCTAGATAATCCCAAGCACTTTTTACTAAAAATTCCTGGGCTGTTTTATTCCCTTTGCGTGCAAAATGCATTAGGAACATAAACGCATTTATACCCGGATCTTTGACTTCACGATAAAATCCTAATGTTGAAGATCTCATATCCATATGATAGGCTAACCTACCTAAGAAAGTCTCAAATTTGTTTTTGTCAGCTAAGTTTTTTAATTTTTCTATTGTTTCTTTTTGAATAGGAATGGAACTTTTTCTAAAAATATGATAGGACTCTAGGTCTGATAATTGTTGACCTAATATAGGTAAAAACTCGCTAGGAATATCTTTTATTGAATATGCCAACAACTTTAAAAGAGCATGATTATCATTTTTCCACTCTGAAACCTTCCTAACTTTTTCTAATACTTCATTGTTTTTTAAGAGGTTGGTGCGCTCTAGCAATCGTATAATTATTTTCTTTTCTGGGGCCTCTTCTATGTAGTGAATAACGTTTGGAATAAATTCCTTTTTGTATTGAGTAATCTCTTCGGGGAAGGCACATTCTTTAAAGCACTGAGCAAAAAGAGAGAGTTCATAACTTTTAGCTAGATCTCTAGGGGGTGAAAATAGATCATCAAAAAAAGCTTGAAGAGATTTTTGCTTTTTTTGAGAGGCCAGATATCCTGCTATCATACTCAGAACTAATGAATAACGCGGAATGAATTTATGGGTCTTAATGATTACTTTAGCTTTGCCTTGTTTTCCATCGATATAAAGTTGAGCAATAAAAGTGGCAGTCAAAAACTCTTGGAAGGTATAGTGTATAAAGCTTCCTTTGCCTCCCTCCACTCTAAAAAGACCGATGCTTTTTACCTGTTCAATACGGAGATTATTTCGATAGACAATTTCCTCGATTTTAACCTGATCAACATATAGAGAGTCTTGTTCCATTGCGTAAATCGCTATTTCTTGCAAAACCTTGTTTAAAGGAGCCACAAGGTAATGCTGTTGAGGTGATTTCTGGGAGCGCACTTCATCTTTACCTATACCTGATCTTAAAAGAAAAACCTTGTAAAAGTGATTGGTGATGTAGCTATATAGTTTTGTCGTTGTAAGAGTCTTATCTTTTTGAAATAATGTTTTGTCTTCGTTAAAAAGAGCACATAATATACTTAAATTTATTGGAATATGAGCAAGGCTATCTGCTAGTGGAGTTTTTGAAAGGTAAGATTTAAGGCTCTCAATTTTTTGCTGTTTATCAGCTTTTTCTACTCCTATTTCATCAAAAAATTTCGATATATAAGTCTCTATCTGGGAATCGCCAAAGCCTACGATCTCAAACTCTTGTGTTGAATTAAATTCAATAGTATTCGCAGACCTTGAGGTTACTAAAATATTTGGAAATAGTTTTTTTAAATCTTCAAATGCTTTAAACAGGTGCCTTCCCTTACTCTTTGCTTCTGAAGGAAGCCCATCGTATCCTTCTAAAATAAGTAGAGACTCTTTTAAAAACTCGCTATCATTAAGAAGATGTTGAAAGTCAATTCCTAAGTTAGGATATTCCCTTTGTAAAAGTTCGCTTGCTTTATAAACATGACCTGGGATCTTAGGGTAAAAATGCTTATTAAGGTTTCTAAGTGGTAAGCAAAAAACTATCTTAAATTTTGTCCAGCACTCCCCTTTTGACCAAAGAGAAAGCATATGATTAACAAAAGTTGTTTTGCCAATACCTGCAGATCCAAAGACGACCGGTCTTTCACCTTTTTCAAGTAACTCTTCAGAAAAGATCTCAGCGGGATCAAGCTCTTTTTTAAATATGGTTCCATGATCGGTAGGGCGGGGGTCTCTATATTCGCTCAAGGTTTTTCTATGGCTTGCTTCTCTTTCTTTTTTCTCTTGATCATCAATCATTGCAATTTTGACATAAAGATTATCTACAGGAACCTTGAGTTCCCATTCCCCTTTCTTTGAAAAAGTAAAAATAGAAAGCATTGCGTTTGTTTTATACATTTCCTTAATTAGAGGAAAAACCTCACCTTTGGCAAATTTATAGATCTTTTCTCGGTCCTTTTTAGCCTTTATAAGGCGTTGAACACTTTTCGGTGTGTCGTCATCCGAATTCTGAAAAGATATGTTCATTAATCGATTAACATCTTTAGGTACAACACATTCCTCAAGCTCTTCTCTTTTTTGATCATAAAAATTAAGATTTCCACAGTCCGAAGGATACTTACTTGCGGAGTTCTCCCAAAGGTTGTTTAGTTGCTTTCTATATTTTTCAGGAGGAAGCCCCAACAGTTCAATGAATAGCGTCTGGAAATGTTTAAGATATCCCCCACTCCGCCAATCTCTAACAGTAATAAACCTTTTGAAGCCAGTAGGTAGGGAAGTTTCATGGCTGCCACTTAAAATAATGGGAAAAATCCGTGTTAAACCTTCTTTGTAATCTTTTTCTCGTTTATTTTGGACGTGATTGAATTCTGTACAGACAGCTGATGTTCCTCTACTATGCTTTATCCGAAGAGACTCTGAGGCAAACAAAAGAACATAGCTACTCGATTCTGTCTTTTCCATAAACTTATTGATATCTGCTCCCATCCGGTTAGAAACAATATCAAAACGAACATCCGGAAATCCTGCTTTTTTAAGAGCTTTTTGCAGACTCTCTAAAAAGGGTTGTATCCATTTTTCCTTGCTTCGTTTCTCATCGGTGGGCCAAGCATACATGAAGTAGATCGTTTCATTAACAGATTTTTTAAAGAATTTTTTAAGTGCTTTTAGATAGCTCTTAAAAGCTTGGCTTGCATGTAAGTCTTTCTGTTCGAGCTGAAAAAGCTCTGTGCTTTTTTCATGATATTTTGATAAAAAATTATCTGCTCTATCTCTTTTTTCTGCTTCTGTTTGAGTGAGTTTGGTTTTTATTTTATGATACTTCTCCTTGATAACTTTAAAAAGATCTGACAAAATTTTGAGCGCAATATTATTTCCAGAAGAGGGAAATGTTCCTTTGTTTAAAATATTCATGGAGATGTATCTGATTCTATAGATAATCCCGCCTTTAAGAAAGCGGTTTCCTTTAATATAGAGTTCAATGTTTTCAATAAGCTTACATTCTTCTTCCTGGACTTTTTTTAAACGAGCTAAAGCATAGTTACGAATATCCTCATTATTACCAAACACACTTATTACAGTTTTTTTAAGCTTCTTAAAATTTGTAGGTTCAAGGCGGAAAGAAACCTCATGATCAGGCATGATTTTCACGGTCATTTCTTATTTCTCCTTAATAAGCCTTAGTAGTTTTCTAACTAAACCAAAACGATATTCATCTTCAGGAGTATAAATCCCACGCTCTATGAATCTCTCCTTAGAAGCCTCAGCATCCTTCTTTGCAGCATCCATATTTTGTAGTTCAAAGTTGGCAAAGCCACGTCGATAAAGAAGGGTCACATGTCTGGGGCGATTTTTTAGCCCAAGATCATAACACTCAAAGGCCTCTTGATATTTTTCCATATCTTGAAGGATAATGCCGCGGAATAGATGGGTAACAGCTGGGATTTTTTTAGGATCTGTTTCTTCTGTAGCGAAAAGAAGTAATGCTTCCTTTAATTTATTTTGAAATATTTCTTTATTTTTGCTAGTTTTTTTACTTACGTCATACTCAGCTCTAGCAAGCAGATAGATAGCGCGACCATAATCTCTTTTAATATCATTGTTTTTCCATTTATTGAACATCTCAAGTGCCTTTTCCCGACCGTGTTTTATGACTAGGTTCTTATTAGGCTGACAAAATATCCAGTCTTGTACGCTAAGTTCGTGTGCTTTTTTATGCTTTTCAAGGGCTTGGCGGTGCTTTTCAATAGCCTCTTCCTCTCTTCCTTCCCAGAATAGCCACTCCCCCCAATTATTGAGCAATGCTCCATAGTTGCTCCAAAGCGATGCTACCCGGGGCAATCCTAATTCTTCGTCTAAGGAATTTAAGTAATTTTTTTCAGAGTTTTTTAGGTCCTCCTCTTTTTTCCATATCGAACGATCGATTTTTGCTTTAAGTGAAAACATGCTGGCTCGAATTCTTGGGAGCTGTAAATCTGTTTTTAATTGCTGTTGTTGATAGCTCTCCATTAAAGCAAGCACTTCATCTGCACATTGTCTGGCCTTATCAAATTCTCTTTTCTTATAATTAATCAAAACATCTTGAATACCGCTGATGATTTTTAGCTGGGCTATTTGATCTTGAACAATTTGTGTCCAATGGCTTGCAGCAGGGCTGTCCTTATGCCTTTCAAAGCTACTAAACCATTCTTGCCTCCGGCTGATTTTAGCAACTAGCTCTTGCTTTTTAAGCATGTGATCAGCAATTTCTTCCTTTTCTGCTGGATCATAAAGGTAAAGGCGAGTAGGAATGATATCTTCACAAGAAGAAATGAGTTCTTTTTTCTGATTAGAAAGAAAAACATCAAGTTCTTCTAACCTTATGGGGAACTCTGGATCTAAGGCTAGAGAAAAAAGTTCGGGGTAAGTTTTTAGGAGTCTCGCAAGATGGTTTTTAAACTCCCAAGCAGGCATATCTCCTTGAACCTTAAGGAAGCCTTCTTCTATTTTAAAGTTTAGAAGCCTTTGCATCTCGCTGTTTGCAATCCCAAGCTTGGTTTCTAACTCCTTTAAAAACTGAGGGTTTTCCTTGATCTTTTTATTGACCTGTTCTAGCCAGGCAATTGTGGCATCAGAAAAGTGTCTTAAGCTTATCTCATTATTCTTAGCTTCAGTTACATTATAACATGCAATATGCTTAACCAAGTATTGTTCTAAATCAGACAAATGTCCTGTTTCGGGAAATTTACACATGTTTTTTCTTGCTAAATCAAAAAACTCAGGGTATCGCCTTCCCATTTTTTCAATTTGGGGCCAACTCATTACTTTATAGACTCGCTTAGGCATTCCTTTTTTAGAATCAAATTGAGCGAGCTGTGCATTTTGGCTATGGGTCTTTAGAACATACTCGGCAGATGGCATGACTTTTTTAATAGCCCAAAATTTGAGTCTATCCATGCTAGAAAAAGATCCAGGGCTTAAATTAGGAACAATATGGAACAAGTCTCCAGTCTGAGTATTACAGGTGTTTACGATGTTTGGAAGAGAGAGGTAGTTTGTAAAGTCTAATCGATCCTCATCGAGCCGGGCCATTGATACCATGTGGTGCCCTTCGAAGTAGTTTTCAAGCATCTGCTGGGCTCCGGGGGTGTCTAGTGTCATAGAATAAACATCTTCATGTCCTTTAGAGACACATAGCGAAGCTGTGAGCTGAGCAAGCCATCCTCCTAAAGAGTGCCCAACAATTCCCAAGCGATATTTTTTTGCTTCAGCGCTATCAAGCACTCTTCTTGTAAAACGGACTGCAGATAACTGTTGAGCTTCAACAACACCCCCTACTACCCCAATGACATCCGTTTGTAAGTCTCTAAAATAGGCATCTGTACCTCGGTGTGCCAATATAATGTGTCCTGTCTTATCGTTTACAAACGCGACTCCAAAGTAACCATCTTCTTTAACAGAATCTTCGTAATCAAGAATCTTCCAGTCTGTGGGTAAAGTGCATTTTTTGACTGGCATTCCCAGATCTAGTTGAAGCAAACCATCCCATGCAGTTGGTTCAAGACCAAGTGCATGCTTATTACTATAGGAAAGGCTACAAAATTTTGCACAAAGATAAGGGGTAGGACGCTCTTCAAATGCTTCTTGGTTAGATCTAAGGGATTCTTCAATAGAAGTCAGAGCAGTATTATTGGTAGGAAGGGCTCTGCCCCAATTAACGCGAAGAAATTGGTGTTGCTTAAGCTTTAGCCAGTTAGACAACTTAACTAGATCTCCATCCGAAACTGTGCAGTCGCTAAAATCGAGAACTGTTCCCGATTTTTCGAGCTTTTTTTGAATGTCTTGATTGGAAATAGTAGGTTCATGCTCTTCAGACGATGCATAGGCTACCCCGGATCCGAGCAAAACCGCACCCCCTAGCATCGAAATAAAAAAAGGAAGTTTTTTTTCCTTCTTATCTTGAGACCTTTGACTTTGGCCACTTCTACCTAAGGTGCTTACATAACGCCTATTTGATAGAGAAAATGATGTCTCTTTTTTAAAAATGCAATTTTTGAAATGAGACGGAAGTG
The DNA here is from genome assembly GCF_015356785.1 of Candidatus Neptunochlamydia vexilliferae. Lineage (NCBI taxonomy): Bacteria > Pseudomonadati > Chlamydiota > Chlamydiia > Parachlamydiales > Simkaniaceae > Candidatus Neptunichlamydia > Candidatus Neptunichlamydia vexilliferae. The sequence continues at coordinate 47,616 of NZ_JAAEJV010000010.1, forward strand.
GATCATTCCATATTCCCAAGAGCGTCTCTGTTTTCATCTGTTTAAAAAATTTTATTGCAAGCATTGGCTATTTCTCTCCCTTTAAAAAGTAGTTGGCCTTATAAAATAGTTTGAGTCTTCTCAAAAATCACCCCTCCATAACACCGGATCCCACATTCCGCAGGTTAGTGTAGAAAGTTGAGCATTTTTAGAGGGCAACTTTTTTTAGAAAATGTAAAGACATAATAATCGAATTGTCGTACATTGTCAAGTATTTTTTAAGCTTTTTGGAGACTTGTATGATGGAAGAATTTTCGAGCAAAGATATGGACCACCTTGGATTGGTAGCAGGAATGTG